>JAHEBB010000133.1 GCA_024642575.1 Trueperaceae bacterium
GACGCGTTATAGACGCTCTTGGTCGCCCTATAGATGAGCTAGGCGTTTTAAACACATCTGAGCGCTATCCTATTGAACGGGTTGCGCCTGCTATCATGCGGCGCGCTTCGGTTAAAGAACCTTTACAAACAGGAATCAAAGTTATAGATGCACTTATACCCATTGGCAAAGGGCAGCGAGAACTTATCTTAGGGGATAGACAAACAGGCAAAACATGTCTGGCGGTTGATACGATTTTGAACCAAAAACATAGTGGTGTCATCTGTATTTATTGTGCCATTGGGCAACGCCGCTCGGCTGTTGCCAAGGTAATTAGTGATCTTAAAGCCTATAGCGCTTTAGCTTATACCGTTGTGCTGGTTGCTAACGGTGAAGACCCACCAGGGTTGCAGTACATAGCACCTTACGCTGCTACCAGCATGGCTGAGTATTTTATGGAAAAAGGCCAGGATGTGCTGATCATCTATGATGATTTAACCCGTCATGCCAGGGCGTACCGTGAGCTTTCGCTACTTTTGCGCCGACCTCCCGGTCGTGAAGCATTCCCAGGAGACATTTTCTATTTACACTCGAGGCTTTTAGAGCGAGCCACTCATCTTAGTGACGCAATAGGAGGCGGTTCCTTAACGGCTTTACCTATTATTGAAACCGAAGCACAAAACTTATCGGCCTATATTCCAACCAATTTAATTTCAATTACGGATGGGCAGCTTTATCTTTCACCAACCTTATTTCAGAAAGGAGTACTGCCTGCGATTGATGTCGGCCTGTCGGTTTCTCGGGTTGGGGGAAAAGCCCAGCTTAAGGCGTACCGTGATATTGCTGGAAGTCTCCGCTTAGCCTATGCTCAGTTTGAAGAGCTCGAGTCCTTTGCTCGCTTTGGAACTCGACTTGATGAAGAAACGGAGCAAGCCCTTAAACGAGGTCGGCGTGTTCGTGAAGTGCTCAAACAAGCCCCTTATGACCCATTGCTGGTTACAGAGCAAATTACCTTACTTCTGGCAGTGAGTGAAGGTTTATTAGATGATCAGCCTCGACTTGGTATTTCAACTATCGAGCAAGGTATTCGGCAAAAACTCAAAGAGGCAAGGCTCGAGGCTGAAACACATATCACCGCCAACTTGCCCTTAGAGCCGCAAGACCGAGAAGCCTTGTTAAGCCTTGCCAAACAAGTCATTCAAGAAAAAGAGGCCTTGCCACATGCCTAGTCTTGAAAAACTCAAACGGCAGGTCTTGAGTACAGACGATTTGCATACGGTTGTGTCCACCATGAAAACCCTTTCTGCGGTCAACATGCGGCAATATGAAGCTGCGGTTGAGTCGCTTAGTGAATATGCCAAAACGGTTGCCCAGGGTTTGCAGATTGTGCTTAAAGAGCATAAGGATGAACTCATCTCAGACCTGCTCCCTCAGAAGGTAACCGCCATTATTTTTGGTTCTGATACGGGGCTTTGTGGGCGTTTTAATGAAAACATCGTCAGCTATGTGCTTGAAGATTTAGAAGCTTCGGCTATACCTCTTGAACATGTTTCACTTATAGCAGTTGGCAGTCGTATAGCGCTCGAGCTAAGCGTGCTCGAGCTAAAAGTTGCAAAAGTTATTAACTTGCCGAGTTCGCTAAGTGCTTTAACCAGTGTGGCGCAAGACCTTTTGTTTACTTTAGAAACTGAGGAGCAAAAAAAATCTCTAAGGCAAACGCTGCTTTACTACAATCGACCCGCCGGTCGCGCCAGTTTTAAAGCCCGTAAATTGCAAATTTTTCCGCTTGATATGGCCTGGTTAAAACGCTTAGCTGAAAGCCCTTGGCAGTCACGGACATTGGCTAGCTTTACTATGAATTGGCAAGAGCTATTTGCCGCGCTTATTAGAGAGTATTATTTTGTTTCGCTTTACCGCACCTTGGCAGAGTCGCTATCTAGTGAAAATGCGGCGCGGTTTGCTGCTATGCAGGCTGCTGAGCAAAATATCGAAGAGCATTTAGATGATTTGAAGCTCGAGCTGAATCTGCTTAGACAAAGCAGCATCACCGAAGAGCTGCAAGATATTATGGCAGGGGCAGAGCTTTTAGGTGTGGCTTAAGCTTGGTTGATGAGGAAGTTCTTAAACATCTTTTAAACGCCCTAAGTTGTTTAGTGACGCCTTATTGCCTTAAAAGCTGTCTTATAATCGTTTTAAATTGATTGATTCCCACTGCCATCTTGATTACTGCGCCCATCCAGATGAGGCTGCTTCGCCCCAATTAAAGGCCATGGTTTCTATCGGTACCAATGTAGAACGGTGTAAAGCTACTCTGTTATTGAGCGAAAAACATGCCAATGTCTGGGCGGCAGTAGGCATTCACCCAAATAATGCCAGCGACGCCAAAGACGAAAAAATACGCACTGAAATTGAACGTTTGGCGGAGCATGCCAGAGTTGTTGCGATAGGGGAAACAGGCTTTGACACTTACTGGGATGATGAAACCTTAGAAACGCAAATAGCAAGTTTTCGCTGGCAAGTTAATCTTGCCAAACGGCTAGACAAAGCAGTTATTTTGCATATTCGAGATAAGGATGGTCAAGAAGAATCTTCTTTGACAGCTATTAATATGCTTAAAGAGGCTCAGTACTCAAAAGGGATATTGCACTGTTTCAATGGACATAAGGGCTTGCTTGAGACAGGCTTGGAACTTGGTTGGACGGTTTCCTTTGCGGGAAATTTGACCTATAAAAAAGCGACTGAACTTCATGAAGCTGCCAAGAGCGTGCCAAAGGAACGTTTGCTCATCGAGACGGATAGCCCCTTTTTAGCGCCTGTACCTAAACGAGGTAAAAAGAATG
Source organism: Trueperaceae bacterium (assembly GCA_024642575.1). GTDB lineage: Bacteria > Deinococcota > Deinococci > Deinococcales > Trueperaceae > JAHEBB01. Next base: position 2,820 of record JAHEBB010000133.1, read on the forward strand.
AGCCTGCTTTTGTGGCTTATACGGCAGCGTTTTTAGCAGAATTGCGCGGCGAAAGTGTTGAAGAGGTCGAAGCTTACACAGATGCCAATGCCATAAAGATATACGGCTTGCCTCTATAAATTTAGCTTAAAAACGAGAATAATCCCTGGCCGATAATTAGGTTCGCCCAGGGATTTGAGTTTAACTTAATGCCTGACCTACGATTTGAGACCTGGGCTGGTGACGGTCATATCTGAGCATTTCCGCTAGTCTTGTACGCGAAATGACTCGGTGAGCGTCTCTAGGGATAAAAGCCGTAACAATGTCAACCCGTCTAGGAATAGAAAATTCAATAATGACATGCAAGGGAATCTGAATATCGGATTTAAGGCGTATATAGCCAAGTGCCAGAAGGCGCTCGTCTTCGTAGTATCTTATAAGCTCCCTGCCATAAAGCAGGGTTCCAACCATGTCTTTTTCGGTAAAGCCTTCACACTTGGCATGTTGTGCTGCGTGGGGACCAAGACGGTACTTACCCATGCGGATAAGAGGACGCAATTCCTCGAGGCTGCGCGATTTGGGTTTTTTCATGAGGCAGTACCATTTCTACTTGTTAAAGCGAAACTAAGCGGATGTTTCATAACTGCCTCCTTATAACTAAAAAAATCAAGGAATAAAAAAAGCAAGGCCCAAAAACGACCTTGCTGAAACAAGCATTGCTTTACATAAAGAGAGTTTAGCATGTCTTTAAACGCTCGAGCGTAGGTTTGCTCATAATTGCCTTTAGCGTTTTCTCAGCTGGCTTAAATCAGTTGCTTATAAACGACTAAGGGCAGCATGATAGGCTAATTTCATCATGGCGAATACGTCAAAGCAAGAATCAACTCCTCAGGCACTACAAGCAGGTTTAGAAACAACCAAAGCTAAAATAACGGCCATCAAAGCGATGCAACTAAACGATGGCAATACCCTTATAAAAGTTGAAACGGACTTGGGTATTTGCGGTTATGGAGAGGCAAATAGCAGCGGAGCCTTTGCCAGAGAAGCAATTGAAATGCTGGCAGGGCCTCGCTTAACCCATCTAGGGCTCATTGGTAAAGACCCGCTGGCGCTAGGGGTTCATTTTCACACTATGTTTTACGCTTTTCCTCAACGTGGTCGGGTGCTAAGGGTCTGGAGTGGTATAGACATTGCCCTTTGGGATTTGGCAGGAAAGTTACTGGGGCAAGCTGTCTCGAGCCTACTTGGGGGTAGATTTCGCGAGGAAATCAAGCTTTACTCTCACTGCTCTGGTGGAGACTACCTAGATAAAATAGTCTGGGAAGAAAGGGCGGCTAAGCACAAGACAGACCCTCGAGGCTTTAAGGTCTTTAAGGTTGACATTCATCATGCTTTAGGTATACCCATGCAGGAATACACGCTAAGTTTAGGTACTGAGGATGTGCGCCGCGTTCATAAGGCTTATAGTCTGGCTCGAGCCGCCTTTGGCGATGAGATTGACATTATTGTGCATTGTCATAATGAGCTTGATGTGCCGAGTGCTATTCGCGTAGCAGAAGCCGTTGAAGACATAAAGCCGCTTTACTACGAAGACCCGTTAGCGCCTGAATTTTCTGAAGCCTGGCTAGCCCTAAGGCGCAGTACCCGCTTGGCAATTATGACCGGGGAAAATATCGAACTGCCTGAACAAGCCATGAGCTTTTTACAGCATCAAGCCGTTGATATCTTGCAACCTGACCTGATTAATTCGGGGGGTATAACGGGTACGCGGCGCATAGCTGAATTGGCGGCGCTTTACCGCATTCCTATATGTTTACACAACGTAAGCGGACTGGTTTTAAATCTTGCTTCGCAGCAGTTTTCAGCGGCGCTCTTTAATTGCCCGATGATGGAATGCTCAACTAGAGCTGACCAGTATAGCTGGGCCCAGCCCAACCCGCTAGAGATTAAGGGGGGGTATATGAAAGTCTCGGATAAGCCAGGCTTAGGCTTAGAACTTGACCAAGAATATTTAAAAGCCAACAGGCTCGAGTCTGAACCCTGGTGGGGTGACCTGAGGTGAATACTTACTTTTACGAACTCTCTGGTGAAAACGCCAAGGAGGTTTTACAGGGGCTCGAGCAAGCCCTTAAAAAGCTAGACTTTGTTTTGAACAAGCGCTTACTTGTTAGCCTTGAAGAGACAGGTCTTTACTTACTCATAGTCGAAGCGGCTCAAAAACCCGACTTAGATTTGCCCCTAGGGCTACGTGTATGGTCTTTCACAGACGGGGATAAAGCTTAAAAGGTCAGATTTTTGTAAGCTTGCAAGTCCTATACTCAAATTTATGGTGTGGCGATGTGTGGGTTTTACGTTTTGGCCTGAGCAAGTGTTCAGGTTAAGACTATTTGTGAGTAATTATCTTAATGTGTTCGGGTATATAGCCCGTGCTAAACTCGAGCGTATGCTCTTACCTGACCTTATGATCGGGGCGCTAGACGAGCTAAAGCCTGATCTTTTAAAAGCTAACGGCATTAAAGGTCTGGTCCTTGATCTGGACGATACCTTGATTGCCTCAAATGCTAGTTCTTTAGCCGATGCTTACCGCTTATGGCTCGAGCTTATGAAAACAGAAAACATTCCTTTGGTTATTTTGAGTAATGGCAGCCCTAAACGGGTGCGTTACTGGGCGCAAGAGTTAAGCCTTCCGGCCTTTGCCTTAAGCGCCAAACCGTTTTTAGGATTTAATAAGGCTTTGAGACAAATAGGTACAAAGGCGAGTGAAACTGCTATGATAGGTGATCAACTTTTTACCGATATTTTGGGGGCTAAGTTAGCAGGTATGAAAACCATTTTAGTTCAACCTTTAACACCGGGCCAAATGCTACATACTCGGTTTTTACGCCATATTGAAAGCCTGTTATTAAAAGGAGGCGAGCATGGCCGTTCTTTCTATAGGGGATAAGCGCCTTGGTGCTGTGCTGCTCGAGCGCGGTTATGTTAACGATGAAGACTTACAACAAGCCATAGCTCGGCATGCCGAGTTGGGCGGTCGTTTGGCTGACCTCTTGGTTAATATTGGGGTTATCTCCGAGCAACGTATCGCTCGGGCAATTGAAGAATCTATTGGGATTCCGCTGGTTAATTTGCCTCGGGTGGATGTCATGCCTGAGTCACTATCAAAGATACCTGCTGATTTGGCACTGGATTTGCGGGCGTTTCCTTTTGCACTCGAGGGTAACCGTTTACGGGTTGCCTTTGAAGATCCGCTTGACGCTTTAGCCATAGAAGAAATTGAAGACAGTTCAGACTATACCGTTGAACCTTATCAAGCTTTGCATAAAGAGCTTCAGTGGGCTTTAGCTACGCATTATCCGGAGTTAGGGCTCGAGCCGCCGCAAGATTTAGAGCTTGATTCCAATGTGAGATTTGGCAATCTAGCCGTTGACCGCGGATTTATTAGCGAAGAGCAACTTAAGATTGCCGTTGAAGAGCAGCAGCGTACAGGCGGCTTGTTAGGGCGTATTTTAATTAGTCGCGGTTTTATCAGCGAAGACCATCTGGCGATGATTTTGGCTGAGCAGTCTAACTTACCCTTCTTGCCCAGTCTGGAAGATGCCCCTGTTGATGAGCGTTTGGCGAGCTATTTTTTAAGACTTGATGCCGTTCAATATAATGCCGTTCCCTACAAAGAAGACGGTGACGTTGTTTGCATTGCGCTTACTGACCCTAGGCGAATTCCTGAAATACAAGAAATTATTAGTAAAGAAACCCAGTTTTTTATCAGCCCTGAGACGGCCATTCAGCAGCGCATCGAAGTCTTATATGCAGATTCAAAAGGTCGTCTGGGTGAAACCCTGGTTCAAAACAAAAAATTACGACGCGATCAGTTAAGGGATGCCCTAAAAGAGCAGCAAAAACTGGGCCGAGTCAAGCCTTTAGGTGAAATTCTGGTTGATCTGGGCTTTGTTAATCAACTAGAAATCGATGAAGCGCTAAATCGCCAGCGCTCTGGTGGCGGACGCCTTGAAGATACCCTGGTTCAGTCAGGCAAAATTAGCCCGGAAATGTTGGCCAAAAGCTTGGCGATGCAGCTTGGCTATGAGTTTATTGATGAAGCCAATATCAAGGTTGATCCTTATGCTGTAACAATGGTACCTGAGGCTACCTCAAGACGTTACAGTGCCATGCCAGTAAGGCTAGATGGTAATGTCTTAATCGTTGCCATGAAAGACCCCAGACATGTTTTTGCTCTGGATGATATCAGGCTGATTACCGGTAAAGAGATTCAACCTGCTGTTGCTACCGAGGAAGCTTTAACCAATCTGATTAACCGCTACTATTCAGGCGGCGATGATATGGATGAGCTTGCCAAAGCCGTGCTTGAAGAAGTCGGTGGCAGAGCTGTTGAAGAAGAAGATACCAGTGCCATTGATGATAATGCGCTGGTTAAAGTCGTCAACAATATTATTCGCGAATCGGTACTTAATGATATTTCTGATATTCATATTGAACCAAGGGCTGAAAAAGTCATCGTTAGAGTGCGTAAAGACGGTGCCTTACGCGAATATATGACGCTACCCAAAGCTACGGTTGGTGCTCTAGCTGCCCGTATCAAGATCATGGGTGGACTTAATATTGCCGAGCGGCGCATTCCTCAAGACGGTCGCGTAAGGTTTAAAGACAAAAACATGGAAGTTGATTTGCGTCTTTCTACCCTGCCCACGGTTTACGGTGAAAAGTCCGTAATGCGTATTTTGAAAAAAGCCTCGAGCATTCCTGAGATTGAGCAGCTTGGTTTTGCTGACTATAATTTCTTAAGTTTTTCCGATGTGATTCAAAAACCTTATGGCATGTTTCTTATTACAGGCCCTACAGGTTCAGGTAAGTCTTTTACAACCTTTTCTATTTTAAAGCGTTTGGCTGTTCCTGAAAAAAATGTAACCACCGTCGAAGACCCAGTGGAATACGAAATTCCGGGTATTAGCCAAACGCAGGTCAATAATAAAGCAGGTCTAGATTTCGCCGCGGCTCTGCGCTCCTTTTTGCGTCAAGATCCAGATATTATTATGGTCGGTGAGATTCGTGACCGTGAAACGGCAAAAACAGCTGTTGAAGCGGCGCTTACAGGGCACTTGCTGATTGCTACCTTGCACACTAACGATGCCGCTGGGGTTATTACTCGCCTTACTGAAATGGGGATTGAACCCTTTAATGTTTCAGCTTCGCTAATAGGTGTTTTGGCGCAACGTTTGGTTCGTAAGGTCTGTAAGAACTGTAAAGTTGAATATACCCCTGAACCCGATGTTTTAAGGCGTATTGGTTTGCCCGATAATGCTATACACGGCAAGACCTTATTCCGCGGGGTAGGTTGTGACAAGTGCGGTGGTAGTGGTTATGCAGGCCGTTATGGTATTCACGAATTTTTAAATGTCACGCCACCTGTCCAAAATGCCATTGTTAGAGAACTTTCCTCTAACGAGATTAAAGATGTTGCCGTACAGCATGGTATGAAAACCCTTCGTGATGATGGGATTTTTAAGGCATTTCAAGGCATTACGACCCTAGAAGAAGTACTTGCGAAAACGGCCGAGTAGGAGACTGAAATGAATGAAAAGTACCGTCTAATTTGGAGGACTAAGAATGTCTGATGTTTTTAGAACAACCATGCAAACTCAAGCCAATGCGCAAACACAAGTTCAGGCAGATATTGTTACCCTACTTAAACTGACCGTTGAGAGAGGTGCTTCGGATCTTATCTTGACCGTAGGTTTACCCCCCATGCTTAGAATTGATGGTGAGTGGCGACCCACCGAGTTTGATTCTCTAAACGCTACTGCAACGCGTCGTCTGATGTACTCAATTATGGATGAAAAAAAGCAGCGGGTTTTTGAAGAAAGCCGTGAGCTTGATTTTTCTTTTAGCCTCACGGGTCAGGGCCGCTTTAGGGTCAATTCCTTTTTTCAAAGAGGCTCTGTTGGCGGCGTACTAAGGACTATTTCTGAAGATATTATTAGCTTTGACCAACTTGGTCTGCCAAATATTGTGGCTGATGTTGCCAGGGCGCCCAGGGGATTGGTACTGGTAACAGGCCCAACAGGTTCAGGTAAAAGTACCACGCTAGCTACTATGATTGACATGGTTAACCGTGAGTACCGTAAGCATATTGTTACCATTGAAGACCCCGTAGAATTTTTCCATGAACATAAGACCTGCATTGTGAATCAGCGTGAAATTGGTGAAGATACCCAGGGCTTTCCCCAGGCACTAAGAGCTGCCCTTCGTCAAGCACCCGATGTGATTCTGGTCGGCGAGATGCGTGATTACGCGACGATTGGTGCCGCTGTGACTGCCGCAGAGACTGGGCACTTGGTCATGGGAACCTTGCACACCAATTCCGCACCTGAAGCTATTGACCGTATCATTGACGTTTTTCCTGAATCACAGCAAGAGCAAGTCAGGGTTCAGCTTTCTAATAACCTTATGGCCGTACTTACCCAGCAATTGGTGCCTAAAGCCAGCGGGAGTGGACGAGCGCTGGCCTATGAATTTATGTTGGCGACGCCCGCGATTCGCAATCTGATTCGTGAAGCTAAGACGCACCAGATTGCCTCACAAATACAGATGGGTGGGCAACTGGGTATGTTAACCATGGATGCTTGCCTGGCAGATTTACATTTAAAACGAATGATTAGCTATGAAGTGGGTATGTCCAGATCTGTTGATTCAAAAGAATTTGCCCGTCTGGTTGAAACAGGTGGTTCAGGTTCAGCTGGAACAGCTGCACCAATGGCACCTAGACCTGCTACCCAAGAGCGCCGTCCGGTTGCCACGAATAATCCTGCTGGACAATTTGGTAGAGGTGGCCGCGGAACCTAAAGGATAGCTAGATTAAAAAAGAGTTCGTTTAAAGACCGCTAGGCTTAATGCTATAGCGGTCTTTGAGTTTTAAGAGCTCGAGCCCACTTTTACCCCTGCAATCCGCAATTGTCTTACAAGAACCGTCCGAGTTTCACGGATGGTAAAGCTGCTTTGGTGCGCTACGTTCAAGATGAACTATTTGTTTAAAAAAGGCAAACGTCCTTAAGTAGAGATTGTTTTGAAAGGAGGTTTCAGGTTATGGCTACCATAGATAGTGCAACAGCCTGGGAAGCTATTAGGAAGCCAAAAGAATTCACGACGGTTAAGCCTAATCTTGTTGATTATCAGCGGGAGCGGGCTAGGTTTGATTGGAAGGTGATAGAGGATGCGCTCGAGCGTCTGCCTAAGGGCAAAGGTTTAAACATTGCGCATGAGGCAGTTGACCGACATGCCGCTAGTCATAAGGCAAACCATCTGGCGCTACGTTGGCTCGGGAAACAAGGGGAAGTAAAAGACTTTAGCTACGCCGATCTAAAAACAGAAACTTCTCGTTTTGCCAATCTACTCAAGGGTCTAGGTATTGCTAAAGGTGACCGCGTATTTGCCCTTTTAGGTCGTATACCTGAACTCTATATTGCTGCTTTAGGTAGCCTAAAAAATGCTAGCGTTTTTTGCCCCCTCTTTTCAGCCTTTGGGCCTGAACCTATTAAGCAACGTATCAATATAGGGGATGGCAAGGTTTTGGTCACCACCCCCAGACTCTTTAAACGCAAAGTTGCGGGCATTTTGACTGAATTACCTACGCTCGAGCATATCCTTTTAATTGGGGATGCAGCGGAAGTTGCCGAGTTTAAAGAAGCTAAAGACTTTCACGCTTTGATGGCTCGAGCTGATACCGAGTTTGAGATTCCTGCGACTGACCCTGAAGATATGGCGCTACTTCACTTCACCAGTGGCACAACAGGAAAACCCAAAGGTGCCATTCATGTGCATAAAGCCGTTATGCAGCATTACATGACAGGTAAATACGCCCTTGATATGCACGAAGGCGATGTCTTCTGGTGCACAGCCGACCCCGGCTGGGTTACAGGTACGTCTTACGGCATTATTGCGCCTTTACTGCAAGGCATCAGCAGCATTATTGATGAAGCCGACTTTGATGCCGACCGCTGGTACGGCATCATTCAAGATCAACAAGTAAATATTTGGTACACCGCTCCCACTGCTGTGCGCATGCTCATGAAAGTAGGTAAGAGTGTTGCCAAAACCTACGATCTAAGTAGTCTGCGTTTTATTGCCAGTGTGGGTGAGCCGCTGAACCCTGAAGCGGTTGTTTGGGGCAATGAAACCTTCGGGATGCCTATTCATGACAACTGGTGGCAGACTGAAACAGGGGGCATCATGATTGCCAACTTCAGAAGTATGGAAGTTAGACCTGGCTCTATGGGTAAGCCGCTGCCAGGCATTGAGGCGAGCATTGTAAGACGTCATGAGGACGGCACAGTCGAAGAAATAAGTCAGCCTAATGTTGAAGGTGAATTGGTCTTAAAGCCTGGTTGGCCCTCCATGTTTAGGGGTTACCTGCATGAAGAAGAACGGTATAAAAAAGCCTTTAAAGGTGGCTGGTACCTTTCGGGTGATTTGGCCAGACGTGACGCAGAAGGCTATTTCTGGTTTATCGGTCGAGCCGATGATGTCATCAAATCAGCAGGCCACTTGATAGGGCCTTTTGAAGTGGAAAGTGCACTTATAGAACACCCAGCGGTAGCTGAAGCAGGGGTTATTGGTATTCCTGATGAAACAGCTGGCGAACTTGTTAAAGCCTTTGTAACGCTTAACGCGGGCTATGAACCTAATGACAATCTTTTGCTCGAGCTGATTGCGCATGGTCGCAAACGGCTGGGGCCAGCGGTTGCGCCCAAGCAAATAGCTTTTCGTGACAAACTGCCCTTAACTCGTAGTGGCAAAATCATGCGCCGTTTACTCAAGGCGCGCGAGCTGGGTTTACCAGAAGGGGACATTTCAACCCTGGAGGTTAGCGAATGACTAGCAGCTTAAACGTGGAACGTGATCACGCGCTCGAGCTCTTACACAATATGCTAAGAATCAGGCGCTTTGAAGAGAAATGTGCTGAGCTTTATCAGGCCAGCAAAATACGGGGCTTCTTACATCTTTATATTGGTGAAGAAGCAATTGCTGTGGGGGTCATGTCAAATCTGACCGATGAGGACGCGGTTGTTGCAACCTACCGCGAGCATGGACATGCCCTTATTAAAGGAATGTCAGCTGAGTCGATCATGGCAGAAATGTATGGTAAGCAAGAAGGTTGCAGTCGCGGTCGGGGCGGCTCTATGCATCTGTTTGATAAAGACACCCGCTTTTATGGCGGTAATGCCATTGTTGCGGGGGGCTTACCACTGGCAGTAGGCTTTGGCCTAGCTGACAAAATGCAAGGTCGTAAGAATGTGACGGTTTGCTTTTTTGGTGAAGGGGCAATG
>JAHEBB010000587.1 GCA_024642575.1 Trueperaceae bacterium
TATCAGTAGCGCTCGAGGCTAGCCTTAGAGATTTGGGGCATGTTTTTGAGCAGGGTGCAGCAGTGGTCGCAACGATGAAAGCCCTTGAAACTTAAAATTTTGCCCAACCTTTATCTTATTAGACATGCATTAACAGTCCAAGACCCCACATTAAATTCAAGAGAGTGGCGTTTGTCAGGGGATGCATCAGAGTCATTAAATGGAATAACCAAGCTTCTCGGTACTGCTGCAATCAATTTTGTTGTCACAAGCAGTGAAAACAAGGCCATAGAAACAGGCCGACTTCTAGCTAAAGCACTAGATAAGCCCAATTTTAGCTTTGAAGGTTTAGAAGAACATAACCGAACAGGAGTGCCTTACCTTGGACAAGATGACTGGCTTGAAACCTTAAAGCAGTTTTTTAAAAATCCAAATGAGCTAATCTTTGGTAAAGAAACAGCAACTGAGGCCAGACTTAGATTTGATAATGCCATACAGCATTTATTGGCAGCCTATCCAAATAAAACCTTGGCTGTTGTGAGCCACGCAACCGTTATGTCCCTTTTTATAGGCCATTACAATGACCTTGATGCTTGGTCAGTTTGGCAGACCTTAAAAATGCCCGATATGCGGGTTTTGACTTTGCCGAACTTCAAACGAGTTTAACTTAAAACTGGATGACCCGATAATCAAGGCGGTTATCATCAAGTATCATTTCAAAAAATTGCTTATGACCTAAGGCGTCAATCATAGCAAAATGATGCTCTTTATCAATCCAGATGCCCTCTTTCATGACGGTATGTCCGTAGACTCCAAAGCGGTAGCCTGTCTGTAAAAGCAATTCGGGTTTGTTGTACCACCAGGTTTTGGTATCGGTATCGTGATAGAAAAAATCATCAAAAAACTGCATGCCTGGTGTGGGACCAGCGTGGCAAAACTGGACATCGTGATAAAGTATTTCCCGCTCAAAGCTGCCCATCCAGGCAGCGAGGTCCTCAGGTAATTTGATGCCACCTTTTGACTCATTAAACTCATCATGTTTAAGACCCCCACGGGTGCTAAGCTCAAATTTGTGATCTAGGGCTGACTCATCGTGATTGCCAAGAATAATGCGGACATTACCATTAGATTTATCAAAAAAGTCTTTAAAACGGTAGAGTTCTCTAATCTGTGCTTTGGCAGCCCGTCTTAAGTGATCAGGGTTTGTGGGGTCATAGGGTTCTTCACCGACAGCCTGAGCATAAGCCCTGGCATCTTTATAGTGTACCAAATCACCCATGAAAACGACTTGAAAACGGCCTTCTACAACGGCTTCGGTAGGGTTCAATTGATTGTCACAGGCATTTGAGGCTTTTAAGGCATGCCAAGCTTCAGCCCACTGCCCATGCACATCCCCGATGGCAATGACCTTAATCATGCCTGGGCTCCTTGGACGAGCAGGGCGCGCAGTTTTGAGTAAAGCTCTCTGGCCGCTTCAGGATTTTCACCATAGCCACCGTAACTCACCAGTAATTTGGCAGCTTCTAAACCCAAACCTTCTTGTCTGAGGCGGTCCACCAATCGGTCAATTGCCTGTTGACCTTCTGGCTTCTCAAGTTTGATAGGAGCAAGCTTTGAGGGTTCCTGGCTCGGAGGTAGAATAATTTCGGGTTCAAAGAGAATGGTTTTATTTTCAGGGTCATAGTCAACCCAATAAGGGGTATTTATATCTAGATAAGGTTCAATACCAAAAGCTTCTGCAGCATAAACAAAAGCGTCATAGGCGGTACTTACAGCATCTTGCCAGCTATGTTTAAAGGATGCAACTGCTGCTTTCGTTATATCGCGAATCTTGATTTCACAAATGACGGCTTGGCCTTCAAGGGGCGCAAAATGGTGTGACCAACCCTCGAGACCTAGAACAGTATCGAGGCGAGCTTTAACGGCTGCTGCAATAAGCTGGGGCCGAACTCTGGCCTGGGCCAGATCAGCTGACAACTCCACAATTCGCCACTCGAGTGCATCTTGAGGGAAAGCAATGCGTAATTGTGACCATAACGGCTCTTGCACATGAGCAGTATATCAGGCAAATTCTTACAAAGTGCACACTCAGCTGTTTTTATGAGTGCTTAAAGCCCAATTATGTGAGTCTTAGGTTAGTGAAATGGTACAAACTAGATATAAACTATAAGGGTTGAAGAAAGGATGACCAGTTCGGCGCATTGATAAAGGATTAAACTTCTTAAGTCTTGCTCAAAATCAGGACAGATGTAGGTGACGAATCTTCACCTGCTTCGTATAATGCCGCCGTGGATACTGGGAGGAAAACCATGAAACGATTTATTTTGATGCTTTTTGCCAGCCTTGTGTTTAGCTTTTCCTTTTCACAGGAAATAAATAGACAAGAAGCGCCGACCTTTACTTTAAATGCCATGGTCTTAGAGCAAGATACGCCGCTGCTTCTAGAGGGAAGTCACTTGTCACCTGAGACGGACTATAGCCTTAAGCTTAGTGATCCTGATGGAAAGGTTGTTCTTGAGGAAATGCTTCGCTCGAGCGCCGATGGCACAATCACTTTCAGTCAAGGGTTAAATGCTGAGGGGTTTTGGCAGGTAGCAATAAGAGGTCAAGACGCCAGGGCAATATTCGAAGTTGAGGTTGCTCAAGGACTGGCAACTGCCGAAGTTGCAGACCCTGCTGCAACGATACCAAGCGAAACTGAGACCAATACTGCCGAGTCTCTACCAACCACCGAGACCAGTCAACCCTCTACTACTCAGGAGAGTAATTCAGCTGAGTTAAACACAGCTGAGTCAGAAATGACCGAGCCTGCCAATGGTGACCCGGTAGATAATGCTACACAATCTGAAGAAGTAGCAGGCGCTGAATCAGACCAGGCAGATACTAGCAACGCTTCAGAGGGTGCAAGCACAACTCAGGCAGTTTCCGAAGAGATCGTTAGTACAGAAGAAATGCCTGCTACTGAACCTCAAACAGCTGACGCTGCCACATCTGAGGACAGCAATACTACTGAAGCGGGAGCTATTACTGAAGATACTCAGCCAGTGGTAAGCGAAAGTGCTCAAGCGACTTCAGCCGAAGAAGTTGCCCCTGCAGAAACCTCACCTGAACTCAGTGAACAACCTCTGACCTCTGAAACGAGTAGCGTATCAGAGGCGACCGAAAGCACAGGTTCAACGGAATCTACTCAAACATCTGAAACTCCAGAAGCTCAGGTTGAGACGACGGAGACAGTCGTAGAAACCTCTACTGAAAC
>JAHEBB010000588.1 GCA_024642575.1 Trueperaceae bacterium
CCAGTTCAACTTGACCTAGATCACCCTTCACTATTTTCTTGCCAATACCATTACGTGTATTACCTTCAGAATTGATGACCACACCACCTGAGTCATGACCCAAGTGTTCCGTCATCTCAGCTTCTAGAACCCGCTCTAGTAAGCCTTTGCTTAGTTGACGCATTACTGCGTTTAAATCCTCTTCACTCGATATGCTTTTGACTAGCTGATCTAGAACTTCATTACTTACTATCGTTTCTTGTTTCCTTTGTCTTGCCATTTCGTGTCTCCTGTTTCTGCAGTATTACTGCTTTAGGGGGTAAACACGAAATTCAGGAAACCCTCCGGAACTTTTACAACAACTTGACTTAGGCTTTACCGAAACTCAGTGGCGTGACTATCATAGGCTCAATACACGAAATTGAGGATACCCTCCAGCTCTCTGCTTTATCTAACTCCATATGGGTTTGAACTTAACTTACAAAATCATGTCGATCATATCTTGATCATGGTCGCGGCTTAAACTAAACTAGTTTTGTCTTAGGTTTTAGACCAACTCCACTTTATAGCTCTACCCATGTTGTAAGTGGGACAGAAATATCAAAACTATGTGCGAAACATGTGCCAACTCAATAAAACTCACTATCTACACGACAGCATGATTAAGATTAAAGAAGAAAAGATGACCTCATCGTAGAATAAAGTTACGAAGAGTACTCACAGGAGGTTATCTATGCACGAAAGCATAGCCTTAGAAGCAAAGCTGTTGCAATACCTGAAATGTAGTTTGGATAGACTCAATTTCATAAGTTTATTCGTACTAGGTCTGATACGCTCAAAAACAATTATTTAGTGCAAGTTGCAACAGGTTTGAATCCAAAAGCAACGAAGGACTCAAACTACCGACGAATTCAACGTTTCTTTGAGGGCTTTTTTTTAACGATTTGCTAATTACTCGCTTCGTACTAGGGCAAGTTACTGGTGATAGGGGTCATGTCATTTGTATAGATCGAACCAACTGGCGTTTTGGCAAGCTTGATATCAATATCATGGCTTTCGCATTAGCTCATAAAGGCACTGCTTTTGCCTTCTTATGGTCATTACTACCTAAGTTTGGTAACTCTAATTTTTTGCTGGTTCGAGAAAAACTTTGTTTCTTGGCAGCCTAGGTCGTTATAGATATTCAGAAGGCTGGTTATAATCCAAAGTGGCACTTTGGCAAATTATAGTAAGTTTGCACAATGATAGAAGACATGCGCATCAACTCACGAAAGGAAATTGAAGATGAATGAAAATGCAAAAAATACAAGTGGTAAATGTCCGGTGATGCACGGTGGTAACACTTCTGCAGGAGCGTCGGTCATGAACTGGTGGCCAAATGCGCTGAATCTCGATATTCTCCATCAACATGACACAAAAACCAACCCTATGGGCAAAGACTTCGACTACCCTAAGGAGTTGAGAAAGCTTGATGTCGATGCGCTAAAAAAAGATCTCCATGACCTGATGACTGATAGTCAGGAATGGTGGCCGGCTGACTGGGGTCATTATGGCGGCTTGATGATCCGCATGTCTTGGCATGCGGCGGGCTCTTACCGTTTGGCTGATGGACGCGGTGGTGGCGGCACTGGCAACCAGCGCTTCGCGCCTCTTAACTCCTGGCCTGATAATGTGAGTCTCGACAAGGCGCGCCGACTTCTCTGGCCGATCAAGAAGAAGTACGGTAACAAGGTAAGTTGGGCTGACCTTATCATCCTCGCTGGAACTATCGCTTACGAGTCTATGGGGTTGAAGACCTTCGGGTTCGGTTTTGGTCGCGAAGATATTTGGCACCCGGAAAAAGATACCTATTGGGGTGCCGAGAAGGAATGGCTTGAGCCATCAGACAAGCGCTACAGCGATGTTGATGATCCCTCAACAATGGAAAACCCGCTGGCGGCCGTACAGATGGGTCTCATTTATGTTAACCCCGAAGGTGTAAACGGCAAGCCCAATCCGATGAAGACCGCAGCCCAGGTGCGTGAAACATTTGCCCGAATGGCAATGAACGACGAGGAAACGGTGGCTCTGACCGCGGGCGGCCACACTGTTGGCAAAACACATGGCAACGGCAACGCTGCAGTTCTCGGCCCTGATCCCGAGAACGCTGATGTGACCCAGCAGGGCTTTGGTTGGGCCAACCCCAACATGAAGGGACTAGCATCCAATGCGGTAACCTCGGGGCTCGAGGGCGCATGGACAACCCACCCAACTAAGTTCGATATGGGTTTCTTCGACATGCTCTTTGGTCATGAATGGGAGTTAAGAAAGTCGCCCGCGGGTGCTTGGCAGTGGGAGCCAATTGATATCAAGGAAGAAGACAAGCCGATCGATGCCAGTAATCCTTCGGTTCGGCATAACCCGATGATGACCGATGCCGATATGGCAATGAAGGTTGACCCAATTTATAATAAGATCTGCCAGACGTTTATAGCCGATCCAGAGTACTTTAAAGACACTTTCGCCCGCGCTTGGTTTAAGCTTACGCACCGTGACATGGGGCCAAAGACTCGGTATTTTGGTCCCGACGTACCGCAAGAAGACCTGATTTGGCAGGATCCGATCCCAGTAGGCAATAAAGCTTACGATGTTGCTGCGGTAAAGGCTAAGATTACCGCAAGTGGACTCAGTATTGCTGACATGGTAGCGACCGCCTGGGACAGTGCTCGAACCTATCGCGGCTCTGATATGCGCGGTGGGGCCAACGGTGCGCGCATCCGCCTTGCCCCGCAGAAGGACTGGGAAGGCAACGAGCCAGAGCGGTTGGCGCGGGTAATTGGAGTGCTCGAGCCTATCGCAGCCGAGATTGGCGCAAGCATTGCCGATGTAATAGTTTTAGCGGGTAATGTGGGTATTGAGAAAGCAGTGAAGGATGCGGGCTTTGATATCGAGGTACCCTTTGCACAGGGTCGCGGTGACGCGACCAATGAGATGACTGATACGGAGTCCTTCGATGTGCTCGAACCCCTAGCTGATGGCTATCGTAACTGGCTCAAGAAAGACTACGTGGTCAGCCCCGAGGAACTGATGCTTGACCGTACCCAGCTTATGGGTCTCACGGCTTCCGAGATGACAGTTCTTGTTGGTGGAATGCGCGTGCTTGATACCAACTACGGCGGTACTAAGCACGGAGTGCTGACTGACCGCAAAAATCAGCTCACTAACGATTTTTTTGTAAACCTGACTGACATGACTAATACCTGGGTACCAACGGG
>JAHEBB010000589.1:0-2118 GCA_024642575.1 Trueperaceae bacterium
TACATTTTTCATGCTTACTCCTGACTTAAGCCTCGAGCATATTCGCAAGTTTTTCTGCGATCATCATGGTGGGTACATGGGTATTACCACTGGTCACAGCAGGCATTACCGAAGCGTCACCTATCCGCAAACCTTCAATACCATGAACTCGCAATTGCGGATCAACAACAGCATTCTGGTCATACCCCATTTTGCAGGTGCCAGCAGGATGCCAGAGGGTTGAACTATTACTCCTTATATAGGCATTCTCATCCATCTCTCCTGGACCCAATTCACCGCCATATACTTCAGCAAATGCCTTCGTTGCACAGATTTCACGAATGAGACTAATAGAAGCTTTAAGCGCCTTAACATCGATATCACAGGAAAGATAGTTGGGATTAATCAAGGGTGCATCTTGCCAGTTGGCTGATGCCAGCCGAACTTCACCAACACTTTGAGGCTGTACCAGTATAGGTAAGAATATGCAAACGGGTCCACCAAAGTCAGGTAAAAAAGGAACTAAGGGGGCGGGGGCAGCCGGGGTAAAATTAAGCTGTATATCTGGCGCGGCACTCTCCAGACCCTTGCGCGTATGGAAAAATAAGACATTGCCAGTAAGTAAGGTAGGCATCTCTTGCTTGAGCTTAGAACGAACAATGACTGGAAGTTGTACATGATCTTGTAAATTTTGACCTACACCTGGTAAATCAAATTCAACCTTTAGACCATGATCCTCCAAATGATCTGCTGGACCAATGCCCGAAAGCATGAGTAACTTAGGTGATAAAAAACTACCTGCTGTTAGAATGATCTGGTCAGCATAGACTTTATGACTTTTACCCTCTTGAACGTACTCAAGACCTTTGGCTTTGCCCTTTTCTATCAGGATTTTGCTTACTTCAGCAGCTAATTTTAAATGAAGATTGTCAAGCTCGAGCGCAGGTTTTAAAAAAGCATCAGCAGCACTATGGCGCTCACCTGAATCGGTAACATTAAATTGTAAAAGGGCAGCACCATTTTCCTGCCGTTCGCCGTTATAGTCCCAGTCTGGACCATCAAAACCTAGCTCAACTGCTGCCTGACGAAAGTGACTACTGGGGGCAGCTGAATCAGGACAATCGCGAACATTGAGCAAGCCGTTGGTACCACGTATTACCGAGTCTCCGCCCTCATAGGTTTCGATAGATTTAAAATGAGGCAGGATTTCTTTATAGCTCCAGCCTTCGTTACCCAAATAATTCCAGTAATCAAAATTACGAGGATTACCTCTTACATGCATCATGGCATTAATAGACGAACTGCCACCTAAAACCCTGCCCTGATTAATCATGATTTGCCGATTTGCCATAGCAGCCTGGGGCGTGGTTTGAAATTTCCAATCAAGCTCAGAACCCCAAACTTGAGTAAAACCACCTAAAGCGTGAAGATGGGCATTAGAATCATCACCACCAGCTTCTAAAATAAGTATTTTTGCCCCTTTAGCACTTAAACGATTTGCCAGCACTGAACCTGAAGCACCAGCTCCAATAATAAGGTAGTCATAATGGGTTGCCATAATTAAACTCAGCCCATAGGTGGAATGACACCAAGTTGCTGCATGACACCCATCGTATCTTCTGAAACCCAATCTTCAGAAATCTTGCCATCGACAATATGCAAGATGCTGATACCTTTAGCATCCATACGTTTACCCGTAGGTGGAATTCCAAAAAGATCAGCCTCATGTGTGCCTTTTGCTTCCCAGCGCACAGCAACCTTATTATCTTCGACAATTACATCATGAACTGTCATACTCAGGTCAGGAAAACCAGCACGAAAAGCGCTCAAAAACCCCTTAACGGCCTCATAACCCTTAATAGGTTCAGGTGAACTGGGGTGATGCATCACTACATCGCTGGCTACTATCTCGCTGGCATTATCCCAATCACCTTTGCCTAAAACATCTTTGAAAAATGATTTGCCTAACTCTTTATTTGTCATTTTGTCTCCTAAGAATTGCCCCGTTTAGCGACGAAGCAATGTATAACCCATATCTGAACTCATGCCGGGTTGGCGTTGTAATAAAATCAAAATTAACGTAAACGATTCCAGACTTCTGGCCATACTCAATGAACCAATATCGATTGGCTTAAAGCC
>JAHEBB010000589.1:2142-3233 GCA_024642575.1 Trueperaceae bacterium
AGAAAATCGTATTAAAGGCTTTGACGACCTGAGCATCAGGTGCCCATTTGGCAATTTCTTCAGCTGCTGAGGTTTCTCCTTTGGTAGCAAGACTAATACCTTCTGGCGACCAAGCTATAGGATTGATGGTTTCGACTAAGATCTTATCTTTAATTGGCCCTGCGGCACCCAGCACCTCGGGTACGGCTTTCCAAGGAACTGCTAGGATGACGACTTCGGCAAACGCTACCGCCTCAGTCTCACTGCCGACTTCAACACTCAAACCTTGGCTCACCAGCTTTTGCCGAGTAGCTTCTGGGTCTCGACTACCAAACATAATCTCGTGTTTAGCAACCCAGTGCTTGGCCAGACCACTACCTATTTTTCCGCTGCCAAGAATAGCTAGCTTCATCTGTCCTCCTTACCTAGTCAGGTCTGACACATTAATCGATTAACTTTAAAAGTGCCCGACGGGCTAAGACTTTGGTTAGATGAGCACGATAGTCTCCCGAGGCAAATCTGGTTGTATACCAAGGAAGATCCGAACTCACTTTTTCACAGGCTTGTGCTATTACGGTAGCACTAAAAACTGAAGTCGTTAAGGCAGCCTCAATTCCAAAAAGACGACTGGCCTGTTCAACTGCCCCAGTAACTGCAATACGGCATTTATGAAAGGGCTCATTGATATCAGCAACCATGACGGCTACGCCGCATAAAGCAGATGAATTTACGGGATGTCTGATGCACTCATAGGCACTTTTAACTTCTCTTTCGGGTAGCGCAATTGAAACGATAAGTTCACCCGGCTCGAGTGCAGTTTTACCTAAGCCAAGAAAAAAGTTATCTGAGGAAATCACCCTGTGTCCCGTCGGGCCTTGAACTTGAATATCAGATTCTAAGGCTAGAATTGCTGCTGCCAAATGAGATTCAGGGTCGCCACTCGCCAGACAGCCACCCAAGGTTGCTGCGTTTCGAGCCTGACAATCAAGCTGACCCCGTCCAGCTTGCATAAGTGCCTGAAAATTGACTAAAGCGCTGCACTCGAGCAGTTCCCTTAAACTTAGCATAGCACCGAAATACTGCTTGCCTTCTCGTTTCTCTTTGGTTTTCAG
>JAHEBB010000590.1 GCA_024642575.1 Trueperaceae bacterium
TCGTTTTGTACTTAATGAAACGAGTAGTGCTCAGCAGTGGCTTGGCTTTTTTCTAGGGCTCATCGGTATGACAACTGTAGTGCTAACAAGAATGCAAGGAACGCATCTGGATGTTACCCCTGCAAGTCTAGGGGTTGCTTTTATCGCCTTACTTTCAATAAGTTTTGGCAGCATTTACCAAAAGCGTTTTATAAAGCAAATGCCCGTCATTTCAGGAACCTTTATTCAGTACCTTAGCAGCGCAGTGGTACTTTCTGCTTTAGCCTTTGGGCTCGAGCGCCGAACCATTATCTGGCATAGCGAATTTATCTTTGCCCTTATCTGGCTGATTGTGGTTTTGTCCTTTGGGGCGGTCATGCTATTGATGCTGCTGATTGAAAAAAATGCCGCGTCAAAAACAGGGAGTCTATTTTACCTTGTTCCCTTAGCAACCGCAGTCGAAGCCTATTTCCTTTTTGGTGAACATTTATCGTGGATAGCCTATTTAGGCATGGCCATTGCCATTATTGGTGTGGCTTTGGTCGTTAGCCCAAGTTTTAAATTTTTCAGACGGATTTCTCCGTCATCTTAGGAGGTAACATGCTCTTTCCTCAACCCAATGAAAAAGGTCGCTTTGGTATTTATGGCGGTCGCTACGTCCCTGAAACCCTGATCCCTGCACTTGACGAACTCGCCAAGGCATATAGCGAGATTGCCCTTAGTGACGATTTTCAGGCCGAATTTCACCACTATCTAAAGACATATGTTGGCAGACCCAGCTTGCTTTATTATGCAGAAAATCTGAGCAAGTATTGCGGTGGAGCAAAAATTTACTTTAAGCGAGAAGACCTAAATCATACAGGTGCTCACAAAATTAATAACGCCATTGGTCAAGCTCTTTTGGCTAAAAAGATGGGGAAAAAGCGTTTTATTGCGGAAACTGGTGCCGGTCAACACGGCGTTGCCAGTGCAACCGCCGCAGCGCTTTTTGGGCTGCACTGCACCGTTTATATGGGTGAAGAAGATGTCAGGCGGCAAGCTCTCAATGTTTACCGCATGAAGCTTCTAGGAGCCACCGTTAGCCCTGTAAGTAGTGGCACCAAAACTCTAAAGGATGCCACCAATGAAGCAATACGTGATTGGGTCACTAATGTTAGAGATACTTTTTACATTATTGGTTCTGTCATTGGCCCGCACCCTTACCCCATGATGACAAGGGATTTTCAAAGTGTCATAGGTTTTGAAACCATGAAGCAGCTCGAGCTAGCCGAAGGTCGCAGTGTGCCCGATGCTGTGGTTGCCTGTGTGGGCGGAGGCTCTAATGCCATTGGCATTTTTGCGCCTTATGCCTATTTACCTGAAAATGAGCGCCCAAAGCTAATCGGCGTTGAAGCCGCGGGTCATGGTCTGGAGACTGGCGCGCATTCTGCCAGTATTTCAGCAGGAAAACGTGGTGTTTTACATGGCTCGCTTATGTATTTGATGAGCAATGACGATGGGCAAATAAGCCCAGCACACTCGGTTTCAGCAGGATTAGATTATCCGGGCGTAGGTCCAGAACATAGTTTTTATGCCGATGAGCGCATGGCAAATTATGTTGCGGTTAAGGATGAAGAGGCACTCTTAGGGTTTAAAAAACTCAGTGAAATCGAAGGTATCATCCCAGCGCTCGAGTCTTCTCATGCGGTTCACTATGTTATGCAATTAGCGCCTACCATGCGCAAAGATCAGGTCATCGTGGTTAATTTGTCAGGACGTGGTGATAAAGATGTTACCGAAGCTATGCGCGTCATGAGCCTGATGGAGGCAAACAATGGGAAGAATTAGCGAAGCCTTTCATCAAGCCAAAGAAGCTAACCGGTCAGCATTTATCGCTTATTTAACAGGTGGTTTTCCAGATGAAGCTTCTTTTTTAGATAAAGCCATGAGCATTTTAGAAGATGCAGATCTTTTAGAAATAGGTCTGCCCTACTCTGACCCACTTGGCGACGGCCCAACCATTCAGAAATCAAGTGAGCAAGTTCTGGCTCAGGGTATGACCACAGCAAAAACCTTTGAGCTAATTAGCAAATTACGTGAAAAGACTGAGAAACCTTTACTGCTTATGACTTACTACAATCCTATCTATTGCTACAAAGGTGGCGAAGCAGCCTTTTTGAAAAAACTCAAGGAGGCAGGTGCCGATGGCGTTATTTTGCCCGATTTACCACCGGATCAGGCAGATACCTTAATACCTTTAGCTAGGGCAGAAGATGTAGATACCGTTTTTCTGGTCGCCCCAACCTCAACACCTGAGCGGCTCGAGCTTGTTACAAAAGCTTGCCGTGGTTTTATTTACGCTGTTTCCGTCACAGGCGTAACAGGTGCTAGGGCTGCCCTTCCCCAAGATGTGCCTGATTTGGTCAGACGCACAAAAGCGATTTCTGATTTACCGGTTGCTGTCGGCTTTGGGGTTTCTGGCTATGACACCGCCAAACCGATTGCTGATGTTGCCGATGGGGTTGTGGTAGGGTCAGCACTTATTAAAACCATTGCAGAAAACGGAGATTTAAAAGCCTTAACCCGTGAAATAGCTCGAGCCTGCAAACGTTAACTAAATTTTAGACCCTAGAAAAGTCAGGCAATCTTTTCCCCCTTTAAAAGGGGGATTAGTTTATTTTTTTTCCTTTCCAAAAGTCATTGCCGCAAATCTTTTTGAGCTTAAAAAAGATTACCCAGTCCCAAATGGACATCTCTCTTAATAAGTGAAGCCATGCCAAAATCTGTTTTGCTGCAATCTTTCGTGGAAGCGTAATTGAATAAAAGATGAGCCTATGCGGAACAGATTGGCTTGTCAATCTTGCCTATTTAATTGCTCGAAGAACTTTAAACATCTTATTTTCGGCAACCTTATCCCAAAAGGAAAACTCCTTAAGCAACGGTTCATAGTTCAAAGCCTTATTGGCTACCATTACAAATTCTCCACCTGGTTTTAGATGTACAAACGCTGCTGCAATAAACGCATGAGGAAGCTCGAGCTTGACCTGTTTGCCTACATGAAAAGGAGGGTTTGATAAAACAAGATCAAACTGCTCATCTTTTTTTAGCTCTGAGTCAACGTCTGAGTGTAAAAGTCGAATGTCTAAACCATAATTTTTAGCATTCTGATAGGCACTTTGAATAGCCAGAAAGTCGTCGTCTAGGGCAGTTAGTTCTGCACCAGCTAAAGCAGCTTTAAGCGAGATCAGGCCATAACCACAACCTAAATCAAG
>JAHEBB010000002.1 GCA_024642575.1 Trueperaceae bacterium
AGCTATTGCGCTGATTCTACTTATGAATGCGTTTTTAGGCTTAAGACAAGAATACCGCGCTGAAGCAGCTCTAGAACATCTTAAAGACCTGGCAGCGCCGCAGGTTTGGGTCTTACGTGATGGGCAACTAAAACAAATAGCAGCCAGTCAGCTTGTCCCTGGTGATCTTATGAGGCTCGAGCCTGGCGACCGCTTGGCGGCAGATGGCAAACTCCTTAAAGGTCAGGGCATTATTGTAGATGAGTCGCTCTTAACAGGTGAGGCTGCTGGTGTTGCTAAAATGCTAGGAGATGAGGTTTTTGCTGGTACTTTGCTTACTCAGGGTACAGGCTTTATTGAAATTAGTCGTACAGGTATCAAGAGTGCCAAAGGCAAACTTGCGCACTTGCTCAGTACCCTGGAAAACGAAAAAACTCCCCTTGAAATGAGGCTCGAGCGCTTCTCAAGTCAAATAGCCCGCTGGATTCTTGGTCTGGCTCTTATTATGGTGGTTGCAGGCATCTTTTATGAAGGGGTAGCGCATTTTACCAGCATCTTTTTGTTTGCAGTGGCCCTTGCCGTGGCAGCTATTCCAGAAGGATTACCTGCGATTTTAACAACGACGCTTGCCCTTGGTACCGAACGCATGGCCAAACATAATGCGGTCGTTAGACGCCTTTCAGCGGTTGAAGCGCTTGGCTCCGTCACCGTTATTGCTACCGATAAAACCGGCACACTCACGGAAAACCGGATGCAGGTACGCACCTTAGATAGTCCTAATAGCCAGCTTGCCCTTAAAACGATGGTTATTGCTTCTGAAGCCGATCTCGACTCTGGGGCTGGCGACCCTGTAGACCTGGCATTGCTCGACTATGCCAGCCAACATGGCTATCGTGCCGAAACCATTTTAAAAAACTCAGCTGTTGTTAGCGCAAAACCTTTTGACTCGACCTGGAAATATATGCGGCTTAGTTTAGAAGAAGATGGCAAAATTGGCAGTTATTTTAAAGGTGCGCCCGAAGTTCTTTTGAGCAAAAGTAGCTTATCTCAAAAAGCCCAAACTGACTGGCTCGAGAAACTAACTGCCTATGGCTTTGAAGGCTACCGTAGTCTTGGTCTTGCCACCTCTTCAGGTGAAAGCGAAACCCATTTGGATTTTTTGGGTTTGGTTTTACTTCACGACCCCGCTCGAGCTGAGGTACCCGAGGCAATCAGACGCTCACAAGCCGCAGGCATTCGCATCATTATGATGACCGGTGATCACCCAGCAACGGCGCTCGCGGTTGCCAATACCGTAGGAATTCGCGATGGACGTGTCCTTTTAGGTTCAGAGCTAGATGCCATGAGCCAAGAAGAATTGGGCAACTCGCTAAAAGACTGCCATGTGCTGGCAAGGGTAAGTCCTGAACATAAACTTAAGGTAGTTGAAGCTTTAAAGGCTAGCGGAGAAATTGTTGCTGTAACCGGTGACGGTATCAATGACGCACCTGCCCTCAAACGCTCTCATGTGGGTATAGCTATGGGTATTAGAGGTAGTGAAGTCAGTAAAGAAGTTGCTGATCTTATATTACTTGATGACAACTTTGCCACCCTTGTTAAGGCCATCGAAGAGGGTCGCAGTATCTACAGCAATATTCAAAAGTTTATCCGCTTTTTGTTCGCCACCAACCTGGCTGAGGTTTTGCTCATTGTCTCAGGGATCATCTTGGCTCTGGTCTTAGGCTGGCACAACTTGGATAGCAGTCTCGTTTTACCCTTAAGCGCCGTACAAATTCTGTGGATCAACTTACTCACCGACGCCCTACCCGCCCTTGGTTTGGCCCTAGACAAAAATCTAGGTGCTATCGAAGAAAAGCCTAGAGACCCAAAGTCTCCCCTCTTAGATACCTTATCTATTATTTATGTAGTTTTTAGTGCCAGCCTTCTAGCTACGGCTGCCACCCTGCTATTTTGGTATTTTTCTCAGCAAGGCAATGATTTAGGTCTGGGCCGAAGCATGGCTTTTTATATACTCGTTTTTGGTCAACTCGGATATGTTTTTAGCACAAGGCAGCTTAGCCATAAAACCAGACCTAACTGGTTTTTAATGGGTGTAGTAGTTCTAACTGCGCTTTTGCAAGTTGCTATAAACTATTTACCTCCCCTGCAAACTATCCTTGGCTTAAGCTCACTTAGTCACGAACACTTGCTACTTGTCCTGGGTATAACCATTGTACTTAGTCTAGTGAGCAGTTTATTTAGTACCTTGATAAAACCTCATCACTAAACTGGGTTTAGCAAAGCTCAGTCCACACTTGCAAGAGCCTCCAAAAGATCAGAAAGGCCTTGTTCATTTAAAATTTTTATACCTAAACCCTCAGCCTTAGTTAATTTAGAGCCTGCGTTTTCCCCTGCTACAACGTAATCGGTTTTTTTACTCACCGATGAAGCAACTCGAGCGCCTAAAGCCTCGAGCCTAGTCTGTATTACCGTGCGCGGCTCATTTAGCGCGCCTGTTAAGACAAAAGTCTTGCCTTTAAGCACATCTGACGTAACCGCCCTTTCAGCTTTTGGGTTTAACCCTTTGGCCTCGAGCGCATTGAGCAGGTTCTGCATGTCAGATTGTTGCAACGCCTTTAAAATGGCTTCAGCTGTTGTTTCGCCAATATCATTTAGGGCAATAAGGTCTTCTAAGTCGGCATTTTTAAAAGCCGCCAAGCTAGGAAAAGCCCTTGCTAAAACGACCGCCGTTCTCGAGCCGACATGCGGTAAACCTAGCGCCACTAGCAAGCGGTTAAGGGGCTGTTCTTTACTCTTTTGAATATTAGCAATAAGTTTGGTTGCTGAAACTTCGCCAAAGCCTTCTAAGTCTTTAAGATCATCAGTCTTTAAATCATAAAGATCTGCGATACCTTTAATTAAGCCTTTTGCCAGTAAAAGCTCGAGCGTCTTGATCGCTAGTCCTTCAATATCCATCGCGGTTCTAGAGGCAAAGTAGCTAAGTTTCTGAATCTGCTGCGCAGGACAGGCGGGGTTCACACAGCGGACATTGGCACCATCCTCAAGGAGCGTCGCCTCACATTTGGGGCAGGTCATCGGAAAATGATAAGGCACTAAACCCTCTGGCCGCTCCTCAGTTATGACTCTAATAATTTCGGGAATAATGCCACCCGATTTATGAATCAGCACACGGTCGCCAACACGCAAGTCAAGCTCAGTTATAAAGCCAGGGTTATGTAGGGTTGCTCGAGACACTTCGGTGCCTTCCAAAATACGAGGCTCGAGCTCGGCTACGGGCGTGACCTTGCCCGTTCTACCGACTTGTAAACTGATACCCTGCAAAACCGTAATAACTTCTTCGGCGGGAAATTTATAGGCAATTGCCCAGCGCGGCGCACGGCTGGTACTTCCTAATTCTTCTTGCAATTGCAAATTATTGATTTTAAGAACGACCCCATCAACTTCATAGGCTAGGTTCGGGCGTTTCAAGCGCCAATCTTCCATTAAACGCTCAATTTCAGCCACGCCAGAGACCACTTTGCGGTCAGGGTTTACCTTAAAGCCTTGGATTTCAAGCCAGTTCAGCAGTTCAGCCTGGGTTTTTACGGCTAACTCACGGCTCGAGCCTAGACCATAGAAAAAAGCCTGTAAATTGCGTGAAGCGGGCACCTTTGGATCAATATTTCTAACCGTTCCTGCCGCTGCATTTCGCGGGTTTTTAAAGATTGCCTCACCTAACTCTTCCCGCTCTGCATTGATACGAGCAAATTCTTCCTTAGCTAAATAAACCTCGCCTCTAACTTCAAGTGTGTCAGGCGCATCTTTAAGGCGTCTGGGCAATCCTGGTATTCCAAGAATGTTAATAGTGATGTCTTCGCCTTGAGCACCGTTTCCCCGTGTTGCAGCCCAGAGCAAGATTCCTTTTTCATAAAAGAGGTTTATCGAGAGACCATCAATTTTTAACTCAGCTATATACTCGAGCTGACCCTCAGACGCAAGAGCTCTATGAATGCTCGCTTCAAACTGCTCAATATCTTCATGATTAAAAGCATTATCTAAAGACATCATGCGGTGCGGGTGGCTAATGGTTTTAAACGATGCCTTTAGCGCCCCACCCACTTGCTTAGTCGGTGAGTCTTCCTGAATAAAATCTGGGTACTTTGCCTCGAGCTCTTTTAAACTTGCCAAAAGCGCATCATATTCCTGATCGCTTATTTCTGGCTTATCTTCTACATGGTATTTATAATTAGCCTCACGAATGCGCTCACTTAGATCGTTTAGCTTGTCTCTAATTGCCTGCTCATTTAGGTAGTCTGACACGGCTCCCAGTATACGTTTATGAAGCGAGCTTTAAGGTTAGTCATCAGCTATTCATCTGAGCAAACGGTTGTTCATTATTCGTTTAGCGGGGCACTAACAAGCTTTAGCGCCATGGTATACTCAGCCCGACAAACGTGCTTATCAGCCTCTGATAACGCTTTGCACTATTTAGGAGGACGAATGAAAAAAGTATTGCTTTTAGTAGCAGCGCTAGCCTTTAGCGTCACTTTCGCCCAAGACTTTGTTATGGGTATCAATTTTGATGCTGGTGGTAAATTTGACGGTTCTTTTAACGAAGGTACCTGGAATGGCTTTAATAAAGCTATTGATGAGTTAAGTGGTGATTACGATATCGAACCGCTCGAGTTTGAAGGTCAACCAGATACTTTTGCTCAAGGGCTTCGCCAAATGGCCAATGAAGGCGCTGATTTAATCGTTGCTCCTGGCTTTTCACAAGCTGATGCCATTCATACGATTGCTGCCGAATTTCCTGATACCAACTTTGTAAACCTTGATGGATGGGCCGAGAGCCCAGCTGCCAATGAGCTTTATGTAGCCTTTGCCGAGCACCAAGGTAGCTACCTGGTAGGTTTTCTTGCCGGTACTATGAGCCAAACGGGCGTGGTTGGCTTTGTTGGTGGTATGGACATTCCACTTATTCATAAATTTGACCTTGGTTATCAAGAAGGCGTTATGGCGGCTTGCCCAGATTGCACCGTTATCAGTAATTATGTTGGTGTAACTCCATCAGCCTGGAATGACCCTGCCAAAGCCAAAGAATTAGCAACTGCTCAACAAGCACAAGGCGCAGACATTATTTATGCTGCTGCAGGTGCGAGTGGTAACGGCGTTATCGATTTTGTCAATGAAACCATGTGTTACATGGGTGCTAGCCGTGAAACCCCTCTTACCGCTACTTCTAAAGTATTGCCTAAGAGTGAAGCTTATAAAGCTAAGTGCGGAGCAGGTAGCCAACCCTTATTCTTTATTGGCGTTGACTCAAACCAGAACCCACGTGGTGATACCGATAACAACCTAAGAACGCTTAATCATGGTTTAACCAGCATGTTAAAGCGTGTTGATGTTGCTGCCTATAATGCCGTAAATGACGTTGTCAATGGTGAATTCCAAGGTGGCTACTTAACCTTAGACCTAGCTGCTGACGGTGTAGGTTATGCCCTTGATGATTACAATAAGCCCCTCATTCCAGAGGCCGTTGTTACTGATCTTGCTAAAATCAAAGAGAAAATCATCTCTGGCGCGATCATGGTTACTGATTACACTGCCCAATAAGTTTTAATAGCTAAATAAAAAAGACCCCGCTACTGCGAGGTCTTTTTTATTTGCGTCTTGAGTTTCCAAATGCTCTTTCATAAAAGGTTGCAAGAAAATGGCTTTTGAGCTTGGCTCTGTTGATAAGAGAACTGTTTATTTAGAACGATTCCGAGCAACGTGAGAACGTTCAGGATTCATTTTTAAGCCAAGATTGACGCTGCTGCAATAATGTTTTCTCGACAACTCTTTAGGTGCTTTCTTTTTCGCAGCCTACTTATTCTATCAAGCTTTGCTTATACCCGCCTTGAGACTATTTTGATGCTAAACTTATAAAGCAGTGAGGTGCGACTAATCGCGGCGTAAGCTGAGGAAAGTCCGGGCACCACAGGGCATAGTGCCAGTTAACGACTGGGCGTGTAAGGCGACGGCAAGTGCAACAGAAAGTAGACTACTAAAGGTATTATCTTTATATAAAGATAATACCTTTAGTAACGGTGAAACGGTGTGGTAAGAGCACACCAGTGCCCCTGGTAACAGCGGCAGCTAGGTAAACCCCACTTGGTGCAAGGTCCGAATGCTTAGGTTGACCCGACCTTAGAGCAAAGAAGACCGCTCGAGCCAGTTGGTGACAGCTGGCCTAGATAGATGATTAGAGCCCGTAAGGGTACAGAACCCGGCTTATAGCCCTCCTGCAAGCGCGGCAATGCCGCGCTTTATATTTTCTAACATAAAACGTTTAAACCCTATTTTCATCTAGGGATGCTAATCTTTTTCATAAACAGCTTAGCTGACAAGCTTTTTGAACTAAGTTAAAGGCGTAAATTGTGAATTTTTTCATACTTTCATCTCACCCTCTAAATCCTTCAAATCTTGATTTTGCCCTTTTTTCCCTCTCTGAGTGGGGTAAAAGTGGGAGTCAAGTGGAGAACATTTTGGAAATCTAGGGGAAAATGGGGAGATAAGTGGGAGACAGTGGGAAATTGTGGTAAAAGTGTGTTACACTTACGAACAGCAGACTGTGGCTGTTCGTTTTTATTTTAACTACTAAACAAACGGTCATAAATTAATAGAGAACAAGGTGGGTTAGGGTGCCGTTTGGCGAATTTCAGTACTCCGTAGATGATAAAGGGAGAGTGATTGTTCCCCCGTCATTTCGTGATTTCGTTGAAGATGGCATGGTCATAACAAGAGGTATGGAAGGCTGTTTATATATATTCCCCCTAGCAAAATGGCGCGACATGGAGGAGCGACTCAAGAATCTTCCTATTACTGATGCCGATTCACAAAATTTCGTTCGTTTTTTCTACTCTGGCGCTGCCAAAGTTTCTCTTGATTCAGCAGGTCGTATTACCATTCCGAATACCTTACGCATGTTTGCCGACACCTCAAACAATGTTGTTATTGCAGGCACACCGAACAGGTTAGAAGTCTGGAATGAAGCACGTTGGCTTAGTAATCTCACAGCAATTCAAAGCAGCCCCCCTTCGCCTGAACTCTTAAGGGAGCTTGTGGGATGACAGATATAACAAACACAGCTCATGTACCCGTTATGCTCAAGGAAACGCTCGAGCATCTTAACTTGCAGCCCAACGCCTTTTATATCGACGCAACCTTTGGCGCAGGTGGTCATACCAAAGCCTTGCTTGAAGCAGATGTAAACGTTTTAGCTGTTGACCAAGACCCCACTACCGAGGTCTATATGGTCAAGCTACGGCAAGGTTTAGCTGCTGAAAGACAGGCCAATTTTATTGCCATTCATGGAAATTTTGAATTTCTCGAGAGCTATGTGAAACAAGCCGACCTTTCTGAGGTTGCCGGTATTTTAATGGATTTAGGGGTTTCTTCTATGCAATTAGACGAAGGCGAGCGGGGATTTGCCTTTAGAAAAGATGGTCCGCTCGATATGCGGATGAACCCTGAAGGTGAGTCTGCTGCTGACATTGTCAACCAGTTTGACCAAGAAGACCTGGCCGCCCTTATTTTTAAATACGGCGAGGAACGCTATAGTCGGCGCATCGCTAGGGCGATTGTTGAAGCTAGGCAAACCGCGGAAATCTCTACAACGCAAGCTTTAGTTAATATTATCCAGCAAGCCTACCCTAAAGGCGGTTACAGGCGTGATCACCCTGCCCGACGCACCTTTCAGGCTTTACGTATTTATGTCAATGATGAACTGGGTGTCTTAGAAAGAGCCCTCCAAGCTGCCGAAAAGGTTCTTGCCCTACACGGACGTCTGGTGGTTTTGAGCTATCACTCCCTTGAAGACCGAATCGTAAAACATTTCATGAAAAATGCGAGTCATCTTAAAGTACTCACTAAAAAGCCCCTTCTAGCTAGCGATGAGGAAGCTAGCCTCAACCCAAGAGCCCGAAGTGCCAAGTTAAGGGTTGCTGAAAGGATCACCTTATGAGCCTTACAACCAAGCGTATTGTGGGTTTATACCTTTTCTTACTCCTTCTTTTGGCATTCATGGGGAGTAGCAGTCAGTATTTTTACAATACGCACTATGACCGACTGAGTGAAAAAGAAACCCTGTCTCTAGAGCTTACGGATAAGCGTGCTGAGGTTTTTAAACGTGTTGGCCCTGATAAGGTGATTGCTTGGGCAGAAACACATGGCATGATTCCAGCTGCATCCCCCATTGGTGCCCTTATTGTGCCAGCAGGCGCTAAGCCTCCCTTTGTAAAATTTGAGGCTGCTTCGATTGAGGTGAATACCAAGTGGTAAAAAGTCAAGCCAAAGCGATAAGAGCTAGCGCTAAATTGCCCCCCCGAAATGAAAATTCCGATAAAGAGCCTGAAAAAGACATAAAGGTTGAGCGTCGTGCTTTGCTCCTATTTATGATGGTTATTCCTTTAAGTCTTGCTCTTTATAGCTTTTTCCACTCACAGTTAGCTCGCCCTGATTGGCCCTTGCTACCTGAAAACATTCCGCCCAGAGGCGTTATTCAAAGTCGCGACGGGACTATTTTTGCAGAAGGCGATGCCGAACACAGACGTTACCCGATGAACCGTATTGCCGCCCATATTATTGGCTTTAGCGGCAAGGTTCAAGAAGATGGTAGCTACGGGCTCGAGGGCATTGAAAATACACTGGACAGTAAATTACAAACGGGTGAAACGGTGATCTTAACCATCGACCCAAGAATGCAAACGGTTGCGCAAAATCAGCTAAAGAAAGTCATTGAAACCTATGACGCCAGTAATGGCTCTGTCGTTATTCTTGAAGCGGGTACAGGGCGTATTCTAGCAGCTGCCAGTTATCCCGAATTTGACCCTAATCGTCAGCGCTTTGTGCGAGACCGAAGCATCATTGCTAATAAAGCCTTTCTTTATACCTTTGAGCCTGGCTCGGTCATGAAACCATTTGTCGTCTCGGCTGCGCTAGACAGTGGTCGCTGGCCCAGTGACCGTTTGCTCGAAACCCCCATGTTTTTACGCGTCGGCCAAAAGACCTTCAGTGACGTCGTTCAGCACGAAGCCTGGCTAAGTCTCTGGGATGTCTTACGCTATTCAAGCAATTCAGGAATGATTCACTTGAGTCAAAACTTTAGTGATGAAGAACTTTACGCCTGGCTAACCCATCTTGGCTTTGGCAAAGGGCTTAGCGTACCTTCTATCTTTAGTCGCGCAGGAACCTTGCGGGATACCCCCTGGTTTCCTCAAGATCACGCCTCTATAACCATAGGTCAAAGTATGTCAACCACTACGCTCGAGCTTGCCGCCAACTACAGCATTTTCGCCAATAATGGAATGTATATTACACCTTATCTGGTTGAAGGTGATAGCGTACCTGAGCCTCAGCAAAGACTTCATGAGGACACTGCTAGCGCCGTTTTAACCATGCTTCGCTACGTGGTTGATCAAAGCAAATCGCTTACAGAAGCCATGGTTCCTGGTATCTCGGTAGCAGGCAAAACAGGTACAGCTGACATTTTTGATGCTAAAGCTGGAGAATATATCAAAGGTGACTACAATGTCACTTTTGCAGGCATTTTTCCTGCGGATAATCCAAAAGTCACCATGGTTGTCACGGTGCAAAAACCACGTAAGTCTGGCTCGAGCACGGTTGTTGCCGCCCCCTTATTTGGGGCAATTGAACACGAAGTTGCGCCTTTACTAAATTTAGGGTTTGCCTCTTCACAGTCAAGGTAGTGAGATTTGGTTTAAATTAGCCATCTTTTATGTAAGATGTGTAAGATGTGTAAGAAATTTTTTGGAGGTCTTGAAACGGCGTGAAACTTAGTGCATCCTTTATTGCAAGCTTAAGCCCAGAAGGTCAGGTTGCAGAAAACCTAGCTGACGCTAAAGGCATAAGCTTTCATAGTGGCAGGGTCAAGCCTGGCGACGCCTTTTTTGCTTTAGCGGGCGAGTTCCAGCATGGCATTAATTATGCCGATGACGCCCTCGCTAAAGGAGCAGCATTTATCGTTTCAGACAAGCCTCATCCCAGAGGTGTTCAGGTAACTCAGCCTGAAGCTTTACTCCTTAGGCTTGGTCAGATCGCTCGAGCCGAACTTAGTTCCCCTGTCATTGGCATTACCGGTTCAGCTGGGAAAACCAGTTGTAAGACCTTTGTTGCCGCAGCGCTGGCTGCTGAGGCAAGTCCTGGTAACTTCAATACTCCTTTTGCCTTATCACAGTTTCTAATTGAGCATGCCTTACATAAGGCAGAGCTACCGCTGGTGCTCGAGCTAGGTATAGATCATCTTGGAGAAATGGCTACACTTGTCGAACTGGTTAAACCCAGTCACGCCATTATTACCAGCATTGGCCCCAGCCATTTGCTGGGCATTGGTTCGCTCGAGCAAGTTGCCCACGAAAAAGCCAGTATTTTGAGTTTGGGGGCAAAAGGTTTAGTTAGCACTCAAGCCGCCCGTTTTATTCCAGGAGACAGCTTTGAAACCTATGGTCTGGAAAATGCTACCTATACCGCGAGCCTTTCAAAAGATGAGCGCAGTTTGACTTATAAAGGTCTAGAGGTCAACCTTCCCAGTCTAGGCAAAGCTATGGCGATGAATGCGCTTGCAGCCCTGGTACTCGCCGAAAAGCTTGGTTTTCCCTTGGCAGAGGCTGCCAAAAGGCTAGCCTCTGCCAAGCTCGAGCCTGGTAGACTTGAATTCAAAAAAGCGGGCACACTGTTAATCATAGATGACACTTACAACAGCAATCCCCTATCGGTACTTCAGTCCCTAGATATATTGCGTCAACAGACGCCACCTCATATTGCAATTCTGGGCGATATGCTCGAGCTTGGGGTTGAGTCTCACCGTTACCACCATGAATTAGGCGAAGCCACCCACAACGTAAAAACCTATGCCATCGGACGGGAATCGATTGCTATTTTAGAAGCAAACCCAAAAGCCAAACATTTTTTAACGGTTGAGTCCTTTTTGGGTCAGCTACCTCAATTTGAGTCAGGCACGATTCTGGTCAAAGCCTCTAGAGGAATGCGGCTCGAGCGTGTCGTTGAGGCCCTCTTAGGGGTTAAATCATGATCCTTCTTGTTGCCAGTTTGGCCTCGGTCTTTGGTGTTGCTCTTTTTATTCGCCTGGCTCACCACTATGGCTGGGGAAAATCTGTACGCAAAGATGGCCCTAAAAGCCATTTGATTAAGGAAGGTACGCCTACGATGGGGGGCTTGGCTCTTATCCTGATAGCCCTGCTTATTTGGCTACTTATTGGCGCAAAAACAGCTGACGGGCTTGCGGTGGCCTTACTGACACTTGGCGCAGGGTTAGGTGGTTTTGTTGATGATTTATTATCTTTACGCAAAAAACGCCTGGTTGCCGAGGGCATAGATGCCTCAACCGGCCTTTTTGCACGTTATCGTTTATTAGCCCAAGCAGTCTTCGCATCCCTTTTTGCCCTTTACGCCGTCAACAGTGGCCAAATCATGTTTGGACCAGGCTGGCTTGATATTATTGCGTTTACCCTAGTAATTATGGGGGCTATCAATGCTCTTAACTTTTCAGATGGGCTTGACGGGCTAGCAGCAGGCATGACGGTCATTATGCTTTTGCCTTTTTTGACTCATTCTTTTAGTCTCGCCTTAATAGGTTCTCTCTTAGGCTTCTTATGGCATAATGCTCACCCGGCTCGAGTCTTTATGGGCGGGGTTGGCTCAGAAGCGCTGGGAGCTGCGCTAGCAGGAATTGCCATTAGCTCTGGCTGGGTCTGGTACTTACCTCTTATAGCTCTGATTCCCGTTTTAGAAGTGCTCTCTGTCATGATTCAGGTTAGTTATTTTAAAATGACAGGGGGCAAACGCATTTTTAAGATGAGCCCCTTACATCATCACTTTGAAGAATCAGGGTGGGCCGAGACGCAAGTTGTCATGCGCTTTTGGCTTATGACTGCTTTTTGTGTTGCTGCTGCCTGGTTTTTGCAAAGGGCATTATGAAACTTTTGGTCTTTGGCTTAGGCAGAAGTGGATTGGCAAGCTGTCGCCTCTTAGCTAAACAAGACCATGATTTTGAAGTCTTTGATGATAACCCCGATAGCACCCAATTAGCGGAAATCCTTGCTCTAGGCGGCACCCTTAACAAGCATCCTGAGCATACGGATGCGAGTATCTGTATAGCTGCACCGGGTGTGCCCTTAAGCCACCCAAAACTGCAAGCGCTTAAAGCTCGAGGCATTGAGATTATAGGTGAAGTCGAGTGGGTTTACCGTACCGTAAATGCCGACTTTATCGGGGTGACAGGGACCGCAGGTAAAGGCTCGGTAACGCGCTGGCTCTGTGATGTTTTGCTAAGCGCAGGTACCGACGCAGTTGCAGGGGGCAATATTGACCCAGCTCTGGCTGAGGTTGCCCTAGATCACAAGGTTTTGGTAGTTGAACTCTCTTCGTTTCAGCTCGAGCGTTGCCCAAGACTAAAACCAAGAATAGCTATTGTTCTAAATCTCGGGCAAGATCATCTGGATAGACATGGCAGTTTGGCTCAGTACCATGAGGCTAAACGCGCCATTGTTTGCAATCAAGATGAAAACGATATTTTTATCTACAATGCTGACGACCCGAAGCTTTGCCTCTGGGCGAAAGACAGTTCGGCGCAATGTCTTGGTTTTTCTGTTGAAAAACCAACTGATGCTTATTTAACTGACGGTCAGCTAATGCTCCAAGGCGAACCCTTATTAGAGAGCTCGAGCCTTCAAGTGGTGGGTAAGCATCAAATTGCCAATGCCCTTGCCGTAGCTCTTGCTGCCCATAATTTTGGTTTAAGTACTGAGCAAATTCGAAATGGGCTAAAAAGCTTTAAGGGCTTAGAAGGCCGTTACGCCCTAGCAGGCCAAATTGGCAAAATACGCTTTATTGAAGATTCGATTGCAACCCGTACCCTTGCTGTTAAGGCAGCGCTCGAGGCAAGTGAACCGCCTATCGTCTGGATTGCTGGCGGTGAGGACAAAGGTGCAGATTTTTCGCTCATCAGCGAACTCATTCGTGAGCGCGTTAGGCTGTTTATTGGCATGGGAAAATCAGGAGCTCAATTTGCTAATGAGGTAAGTCATTTAACCCAAAATGAGGTTTGCACCAACTCCATTGGTAAAGATGCGCTTGACTGTGCCGTAAAAAAAGCTATTCATTTTTTAGAGCAAAACTTTAAAGGTCAAGGTACTGTACTCTTTGCGCCCCTGGCTGCCTCTTTTGATCAATTTAAGGATTATAAGGACCGCGCCAAACAATTTAGGCAGGTTATTACCGAGATGGAGCAGACATGGACGTCTTACTAATCTTTACCCAACTTACCCTTGGCATGCTTGGCGTACTTGGGATTGCTACCAGCGAAGCCAGTACAGGGCTTATTATTCGGCAGGTCATTGCAGTTATTGCGGGCCTGGGTCTCACCTTTGTCGTATCAAAAATTTCTCCCAAACGCATTATTAAAAATAGTCCTCTCTTTTATGTTGCTACCCTTATGTTGCTTATTCTGGTTTTGTTTATTGGCATCACCCCAGAAGGTTCTTATGGCAAACGCTGGATTGATTTGGGTCTTTTTAGCTTTCAACCTTCCGAACTCATGAAAGTTGCTATTATTGCCTACTTAACCGCCTTTTTCTATAACCACTATGGCAACTGGGAACTCTGGCGCCCTATGCTTTTGGTTGGAGCAGCCGTCGGTCTAATCTTGCTCGAGCCTAATTTTAGTACCAGTTTATTTATTTTTTATCTTGCCATTACCGTTATGCTGATCGCTGGAACAAAACTCTTTAGACTCTTGAGCATCGGTATTGCCTCAAGCATTGTTGCAGCCCTTTTTGCCATTCCTTTAATGGGTCGATACGGCTACTTTCTCGAGCGCATAAGTAGTTTTTTTAGCAAAAGTGCCGATGACCAATTAGGCAGTGGCTATCAAGCCTATAGAGCTAGTCTTACTTTAAGAGATGCAGGTTTTTTTGGCACTGGCCCTGGTACCCCTATGTACGTTCCGGAAGCCCATACCGATATGATAGCGATTTCAATTGCCCAGGCTTTGGGTTTAACAGGCATTATTACCCTGATTGTTTTGTACATTTTTATTGCCGGTCGAGGGGTTCGTATTGCAGCAGAAACCAAAGGCCCAGGCAGTATGCTTGCCGCAGGGGCAACAGCTTATATTTGTAGTCAGGCAGCCCTCAATTTACTGGTTGCCAGTGGTCTCTTACCCGTCACAGGTGTGGTTTTACCCTTTGTCAGTCATGGAATTAACAGCATGATTTCGGTTTCTATTGCTCTAGGTTTTATCCATAGTGCCTACCGTCAAGCAAGTAGCGCTGGAGCCCGCTTATGAAACGCCTGGTTTTTGCCACAGGGGGTACAGGTGGTCACATCTTCCCTGCTTTGGCTATTGCCCATGAGGCCAAGAAACGGGGCTACGACTGCTATTTTATGGGTCAAAAAGAGGGTATGGAAGCTCAGCTCATTCCTGAACACTTTCCTTTTATTGGGGTTGCAGCAGGTAAGTTTGATCGGCAAAGACCCAATCCTTTGGCAGGTTTAAAAAGTCTCAAGGGCTTAGCTGAAGCGGTCTTTGCGTTGCGTAGGCTCGAGCCTCATTTGATCCTGGGTTTTGGTGGTTTTGCCAGTTTCCCAGGTGTTGCCGCGGCTAGACTAATTGGGAAACCCTATATTCTTCATGAAACCAATGCCTTTCCTGGACTCGTTACCCGCTGGTTCGCCTCAAAGGCAAAAATGGTGTTAGCTTCGCAAGAAGCCAGCTACCAGCATCTACCCAATATAAGCGCCCATATCGTTGGTCATCCAATCAAAGAGGAACGCATACCCAAGGCTGAAGCCAGAGAAAAACTTGGCTTGCCGCAAGATGCCCTTATCACTTATGTAACAGGAGGGTCGCAAGGTTCTTTAACCCTTAACAAGGTAGTCCCAGCAGCCTTTAAAGAGCTAAGCCCAGAGCCTGAGCATGCCGTTTTGCACAGTACAGGCAAGAACTGGCTAGCTCAGGTTGAAGAGGCTACCGTGGGACTAAAGCACTATTTTACAAAAGATTTTGTGAATGCTACGCTTGCTTGGTCTGCAGCCGATCTTGCAATTTGCAGGGCTGGATTTGGTACCTTGGCAGAGGCAGCGTTTCACGGTGTACCTTGCATTATGGTACCGCTTCCTACCGCTGCAGAAAACCATCAATTTCATAATGCCCAAGCTTTTGCTAGAGCCGAAGCTGGTTGGGTTATGGAAGAAACGCAGATCGGGTCTTTAGCTATGATTTGGAAAGAAAAATTAAACAAAACAGTTCTGGACAAAGCCTCAAAAGCAGCGCTTAAGTTTTCGCACCAAGGAGCAAGTCAAACCTTTATGAATCTCATCGATGATTTTTTTAGCGTTTCAAATGGCGCACAGCTTGGCAGTCCAGCATGACCGAGCATCTGCATTTTATGGGTGTCGGTGGTGTAGGCATGAGTGGTCTTGCCAGGTGGTATAAGGCCGATGGTTACGAGGTTTCGGGCTGTGATCGGCAAGCCTCCAAGCAAACTGAAGCGCTCGAGGCAGAAGGTATCAAAGTATTTATTAGTCACCATTCTGATCACCTAAAAGGCGTAAGCACCTTGGTCAGTACCATGGCGGTAGCGCAAGACGAAAACGAGCTCGAGGCCGCAACTGCCAAATCTATCCGCTCCATCAAACGCATTGAGCTTTTGGCAGAGCTTTTTAGCAAACGTCAGGCCATTGGTATAACCGGAACGCATGGGAAAAGTACCACAACGGGCATGCTGGCAACCATCTTTTTAGACCAGCTTGATGCGTCCGTATTATTGGGAGCAAACTTGCCCAGTCTTTCGGGCAATATGCGTTATTCTAAAGCTCCTTATCTGGTTGCCGAGGTTGATGAATCTGATCCTGGCTTTGCCCAGTTAAAAACCCAAATAGCCGTTATCACCAATTTAGAAAATGATCATATTGCCGAAGGATTTACGGAACGGCGCAATTATCATGCAAGTTATGCAGAGCTCGAGCAAGCAACGCTGAGGTTTGCCGAAAACAGCAAGCAAATTATTTACTGCGGTGACTGGTTAGCGCTCGAGCGCTTGGTGGGTAAACAAAAAAATGCGGTTAGCTATGGGCTTAATAAATATGCTGATTACTGCATTACCGATTTACATCTTTTCTCTACAGGCTCGAGCTTTGTCCTAAAAACGCCAAAAGGAAATTTATTCCCTGTAAAACTCACGGTGCCTGGTGAACATAACGTACTTAATGCTACAGCGGCTCTTTGTGCAGCTGATCTTTGCGGTCTTGATTTGCCTCAGGCATGTAGCAGTTTAAAAAATTATGAAGGTGTGGGGCGCCGTTGGCAGCAGTGGGGTAATGTCAAAGGGGCGCTCGTCATAGATGATTATGCCCATCACCCTACAGAAATTACCGCAACCCTAAAAACCGCTCGGCAAACCGGAAGACGTGTACGCGCAGTTTTACAGCCCCACCGCTGGATTCGCACAGCTCAGCATTGGCCTGAAATGGCTGACGCTGCCAGTTTGGCAGATGAAGTTCTGGTCATGGATATTTATGGCGCAGGTGAAACACCTATTGAAAATATTTCTCCTGATCTTATTGTCAACAGGATTAATTTAAATGGTAAACCTGCTTATTACTACAGTTTTGAAGACGCTGAAGAGTATCTGGCAGAAACCACCAAATCCAATGATCTGGTGATTACCTTAGGCGCAGGCAATGTCTGGCAAATTGCCAAAGGTCTGGTTGAACGGCTCGAGCGCCAAGTCACAGGCGAGGCACCGCATGCCTGAAACCGTCATGGCTAAAAAGACTCGGCTTGCACCCTTCACTACCCTAAAAGTGGGTGGAGAGGCAGAGCTTTGGGAGGTTCTTAGCCTTGCGGAATTAAAAGAAGCCAGTAGCGAACCTTTTCTGATTCTAGGTGCAGGTTCTAATCTCCTCATCAGCGATGAGGGAGTAACTGAAAGGGTGGTAAAACTTGGCAAATCATTTAACAGTTTAGATGACTTTTCGGGTCAAGGCGATGTGTGGTTGGGTGCGGCAACCCCATTACCCGGACTCGTTCGCCGCGCAGCCAGTACAGGTTTGTCAGGCTGGGAAGGTCTTTTAGGCATTCCAGCGGTTTTAGGAGGTGCAATCGCCATGAACGCAGGAACGCGTTTTGGAAGTATTGCTGATACCTTAAAAGAAGTCGAACTTATGCTTGCTGGAGAAATGGTCAGGCTTTCAGCAGATGAGCTTAAGCTTTCCTACCGACATAGCGAATTACCAAAGGACGGGGTTATAACAAGAGCGAGGTTCAGCTTGACAGCTTCGACACCTGAAAAGGTTGAAGCCGTACTTGCCAAGGTCGATGCCGCTCGCAAGGGTCAACCTAAAATAAAGTCAGCAGGTTGCGCCTTTAAAAATCCAGAGGCCTTAAGTGCCGGTAAACTTATAGATGAAGCGGGTCTAAAAGGTTTAAAAGTTGGTGACGCCATGGTTTCTTTAGAGCATGGCAACTTTATTGTCAACCTCGGTCAAGCAAGTGCGACCGATGTGCTAAAGCTTATTGATATGATACGCAGTCGTGTCAAAGTTCCTCTCATATTAGAATGGCGACTTTGGGGCTTCGGTGAGGCAAGCCATGCGTAGATTATATTTTTTGCTCTTTATTATTCTTTTTGCCCTGGGATTAAGTTATTTTCTTCCAGTTGTTACACGCGTTGAAGTTAGTCACAATCAGCACTTTAGCGATGATGAAATTATGCAACTTGCCAATATCAAGGTGGGTACACCTTTTTTATGGATAGGCT
The DNA here is from genome assembly GCA_024642575.1 of Trueperaceae bacterium. Taxonomy (GTDB): domain Bacteria; phylum Deinococcota; class Deinococci; order Deinococcales; family Trueperaceae; genus JAHEBB01. The sequence continues at coordinate 17,799 of JAHEBB010000002.1, forward strand.
CTAGCTGGGTGCATCGTCTTGCCGAAAACCCTTGGATAGCTACAGCCAGTATCGTTAAACAGTGGCCCAATACCGTACTTATCAGTGTGGTGGAGCGTCAGGGGTTTATGACCAATGGTCAAGATGTTTACGCTATTGATGGTACCCTCTTACCAAGTGCAAATACCGATAGTCAAAGTTTGGTACGCTTCGAGGGTTGGGGTCATTCAAGGCTATCAGAGTTACTGAGCTTGATTAATTTACTTAATCATCAACAGCTCGAGCCTAAAGTGGTAAGCTACAGCCCAGCAGGATTTACCATCCAATTTGCCAATTCGCGTCTGTTCACCCCTTCGATTGAAGCCTTACGGATGCATTGGTCAAGCTTTTTAAGTCAATCTGGGTCAAGGGTCTACGTCTACCCTTGGGGAGTGAGTGCGGTAAATGAGTGAGAATATAATTGTCGGTCTGGATATCGGTACAACCAAGATATGTACCGTTATCGGTGAAGTAGCCAGTGATGGTGTCCTAGATATTATCGGTGAGGGCACTGTACCTAGCGATGGCTTACGCAAAGGGGTTGTCGTCAATTTAGAGAGAACCATCTCAGCGGTACGCCAATCGATTAATAGTGCTGAACGTATGGCTGGTGTTGAAGTTAGTCATGTCTGGTTGGGTGTCGCGGGCAGTCATTTAAAAGCCATGACCAGTCATGGCATGTCTGCTATTCGGCGAGGTCAAGAAATTACTACCAGTGATGTTGAACGAACTATCGAAAATGCCAAAGCGATTCCTTTAGAGAGCAATATGGAAGTCATTCACGTTTTACCCCAGGAATATGTGGTGGACGGCAATGACGGTATCAAAGACCCCATCGGCATGTCGGGCATCCGCTTAGAAGTAGATGTTCATATTATTGCTGGAGCCCAAGGACCTATCCAAAACCTTAAACGCTGTGCCAGAGACGCAGGAGTTGAAGTAGACGGTATGGTGATTCAGGCACTGGCGTCCGGGCTTTCCGTTCTTAACAACAGTGAACAAGATGTTACTACCTTACTCATTGATATAGGCGGTGGCACAACTGATGTTGGCGTTTTCAGACGAGGCATACTCACTCACTCGGCTGTTATTCCTCTTGGAGGAGACCACATCACACAAGATATTTCACAGCTTTTGCGCATTCCTCCCGATGAAGCCGAACGTGTCAAAAAACGCTATGGGGTTGCGGTACCTGATTTAGCCGATAGAGACGTCACACTGGAAGTTGCCAACCCTAATTACACAACCTCTTTAACGACCTTTGAGCTGGCTCAGGTTATTAGACCGCGTGTCGTTGAAATCTTGGATCTGGTTAAACAAAATATTGAGCAGCGCATGGGCGCTTTAGAACTTTTGGCAGGTAATGTCGTCATTACGGGTGGCGCATCACTCATGCCAGGGCTCGAGCAAGTTGCCACAGAGCGCTTTAGACTTCCTGTTCGTATTGGTAAACCCCAAGCCATTTCTGGCATGGTAGATGTTGTCTCTAGCCCTGCTCATGCTACGGCAGTAGGTCTGGTTCGCTATGGGGTAAAACATCGTGTTAAAGTACCCGGTAGCAGTTCGACGGTTAGGGTAAATGAAACCCAAAGTGGTCCTGGTCTATTCGGAAATATTCGTAATATTTTGAAAGAATTTTTTTAGAGGTGGGTGTAATGAGTCTCCATAATAACGCAGTTATACGTGTAATTGGTTTAGGCGGTGGCGGTAACAATGCCGTCACCAGAATGATTCAAAATGGCTTGCAAGGTGTCGAATTTATTGCTGCCAATACCGATGCCCAGGTCTTAGCTAGTAATATGGCAGATACGCGCATTCAGCTGGGTGATCACTTAACCAAAGGTCTGGGTGCAGGTGCAAACCCTGAAATTGGTGAAAAAGCAGCCAATGAAGACCGTGACCGCATTGCTGAAGTGCTGCGCGGTGCCGACCTGGTTTTTATAACCGCAGGTATGGGCGGCGGTACAGGTACAGGCAGTTCCCCCGTCATTGCAGAAGTTGCTAGAGAGCTTGGTGCCCTTACCATAGCTGTTGTGACCACACCGTTTAAATTTGAAGGTCCCAGACGTATGCGTCAGGCTGAGGACGGTTTAAGAAAATTAGAAGATAAAGTTGACGCCCTCATTGTTGTTGAAAACGAAAAACTGGTTAGCTCGCTTGACAAAAAAGCGCGTCTTACTGATGCTTTTCTTATTGCCGACCGAGTGCTTTACCACGGCGTAAAAGGTATTAGTGATGTGATTAATGGCGAAGGCGTCATCAACGTTGACTTTGCTGATGTTCGTTCCCATTTATCAAATGCTGGTTCTGTCCTCATGGGTATTGGTGTAGGCCGCGGTGAAAAACTGGTTGAAGAAGCTGCCAACAGCGCTATTCATAGTCCGCTTCTATCTAGAGGCATCGAAGGGGCTAAACAATTGCTTATCAATATTACAGGTTCTGATGAGCTTACCCTCCTTGATGCTCACGATATTGTTGAGCGTATTACTGAAGCCACTGAAGTTGAAGCGCCTGACGTTATCTTTGGTGTTTCTACCGATGAAGCTGCTGGAGATGAAGTTCGCGTTACCGTCATTGCCTCAGGCTTTGACCATCAGCCCCAGACTAAAGTGCTTCGCCCTAACCAACTTAAGGGCATTGCAGGTAACCGCAATTATGACCCTACCAACTACGATATCCCTGCTTTCTTACGCTATAACCCAGATAACGAAAAAATCAACTAGGGTTTAGAATTACCAAGGAAAAGGTGCTTCCCCCATATGGGGGAAGTTTTATTTATGATTGAAACGATTTATCAAGGAAAAATACTTACCCTAAAGCGACTTGACCAGAAATGGGAACTTGTTGAGCACGCTGAAGCTGTGGCTATTTTAGCTTTACGTCAAGGCAAGATCTTAGGCGTAAGACAGTACCGTCCGGCTATTGGGCAAATAAGTTGGGAAGTTCCCGCGGGTCTTATTGATGAAGGTGAAAGCCCTGAACAAGCGGCCCAGCGTGAACTTGCCGAAGAAACCCAACTAAAAGCCGACTTGGAATTGATAACCCAGTTTTATACCAGTCCTGGATTCACCAATGAGAAAATCTACCTTTACCGTGCAACCAATCTTACGGAAACGCATGGAGAACTTGATGAAGATGAAGAGCTCGAGCTGGTTTGGCTCGAGCCCGAGCAACTCTGGGAAGGCATTAAAACCGGCATCTTAGCCAGCAGTAGCCCTTCCGTTCTCGCCTTGCAAATTGCCCTAAATCTATGAAACTACAAGCCTTTCAAACCGAGCGATTTTTTGCCCAGTATGAATTTAGTGCAAAACATCTTTTATCCGTTTCCGACTGCGAGACGATAACGGTTGAAAACCTGCTCGAGCTTGCCAATATGACCTTAGCTGACTTAGGTCATTTAGCATTAGGCTATACCGAAAGTCAGGGTAATCCCGAATTAAGAGAAGCCATTGCCCGTACCTACCAATCTATATCAGCTGAGGATGTCTTGGTCTTAGGCTCCCCTATCGAGGGACTATTTATTAGCTTTCAAGCGCTTCTTGATAAGAGCAATGAAGCTATTATTTTGACACCTGCCTACGATGCCCTTTTTAATCTGCCAGAAGATTTAGCTGCAAAAGCTATTCCCTGGGAGCTTAAGGCAACGGCTAACGATTGGCAGCTAGATTTTGAGAGGCTCGAGTCTCTCATCACGAACAAAACCAAGCTGATCGTCGTGAATTTCCCGCATAATCCTACAGGGTTTTTACCCACCCAGATTGAGTTTCTCAAACTTATTACTATCGCTCGCCAATATAACCTTTGGTTGCTTTGTGATGAAATGTATAGGGGGCTCGAGCATCTTCCTGATGACCAGCTACCTTCTGCGGCTGATCTATACGATAAAGCCATCGTTCTCTCTGGCTTATCAAAAACCCACGGTTTACCCGGCTTACGTGCAGGCTGGCTCGTCATAAAAGACAAAACCATGTTTCAAGGCGTTCTCAATTGGAAACTTTATACCTCCATATGCCCCCCAGCACCCACAGAGTTTTTAGCCCTGGCAGCACTTAAAACAGCAGAAAAACTTAAACAGAAGAACCTTGAAATCATAAAGCAAAATCTCGAGCTTGCTAGCCCATTCTTTCAACAATGGGAAGATCTTTTCTTTTACCGCAAACCCAAAGCAGGTTCGGTTGCACTGGTTGAATTGAAACAAGGCAACGCAACCGAGTATGCTCACCAACTCGCTAAAGAAGCCAGCATTGTTTTATTGCCCAGCCCCTTTATGCGCTTTCCCGATAGATTTTTGCGCTTTGGCTTTGGTCGTACTAGCTTTCAAGAGGCTTTAGCTGCCTATGATGTTTATCTTGCGAACGCTAAGAAAACGGAGTGACTAGGCGTCACTCCGATAAATCTATCCGTTAAAAGACCGCTACGATAAAGGCTCATCTCCAAAATTTGACTGCCTATAAGGGGTATCTTTAGCTTTTTCTAAAGGCAGGCGACCATAGGTTTCAGACATATCTTTCAAGGCCGGAGCAATCCAATAAGGGACCTCTTGCCAACCAAAGCGCCAGCTCCAGTTTCCTGCCGCTTGCCCAGGGGTATTCATACGGGCTTCAGATCCTAAACCTAAAACATCTTGTAGGGGAACCAGCGCCATATCTGCCACCGAGGCAAAAGCAAGACGGGTAAATTCCCAGGCAACATTGCCATCATCTCTAGCAAGGTAGCGCCTAGCAAAATCTCGCTCTGCCTCAGGCGCTTGCGCATACCAACCCTTGGTCGTGTCATTATCATGTGTTCCAGAGTAGACAACACAATTTTTACTATAATTATGGGGTAAATAAGGGTCACTGGCATCTGCGGCAAAGGCAAACTGTAAAACCTTCATACCAGGCAGATCATTTTTGTCACGCAAAGTTTCGACTTCTGGCGTAATGACCCCTAAATCTTCAGCAATAATGGGAAGTTCACCTAGTTCTAGCTTTATGGCGTCAAAAAGACGTTGACCTGGGCCTTTAACCCAGCGACCTTTAACCGCAGTGGGTTCAGAAGCAGGTATTTCCCAGTAGTCTTCAAAACCCCGAAAATGATCTATCCGAATAATATCAACCAGAGCAAGGCTTGCCTTGATGCGCTTAATCCACCAACTATAGCGTTGCTTGTGCATTTCATCCCAGCGGTAAAGCGGGTTACCCCAGCGCTGGCCCGTAGCACTAAAATAGTCGGGTGGTACCCCTGCTATGACGGTAGGGTTTGAGTCGCCATCAAAGTAAAAAAGGTCTGGGTTTGCCCAGGCATCAGCAGAATCGTAGGCAATAAAAATAGGAATATCCCCAATGATTTTTATGTCTCTTTCATTAGCATAAGCACGCAGCTCGAGCCACTGATCAAAAAAAAGCCACTGCCAGAACTTTTGTCGTTCAATAGGGTTGGCTAGGTCTTGCGTCCAGGTTTTTAAAGCTTTAGGCTTTCTTAGACGAATAGCTTTGTCCCAGGTGTTCCAGGCTTGCCCCTGATGCGCTTCTTTGACCGCCATAAATAGAGCATAATCATCTAACCAATCCGCTTGGTTTTGGCAAAAGGCTTGAAAACTTTTGGTTTGAGCGCTCGAGGCTTTGAGTTTAAATCTTTCAAAGGCAAGGCTTAACAAGCGTAGCTTATGCTCGATCACGGGGCCATAGTCTACAGCCTGATCTGAAAAGGCTGGCAAACTCGCAAGGTCTTCTGGGTAAAGCCAGTCTTTTGTAATTAAATCATCTAAATTAATGAGATAAGGGTTACCTGCAAAGGCGCTGAAACACTGATAGGGGCTGTCACCATAGCCTGTTGGTCCTAAGGGCATAACCTGCCAAAGCCTTTGCCCAGCCGACGCCAAAAACTCGAGCCAGTTTTTTGCCTCTTGCCCCAGGGTTCCAATACCATAAGCTCCCGGTAAAGAAGTCGGATGTAAAATAATACCTGAGCGCCGTTCAAACGCCATAATGTCTCCTTGACTCGCTATTTATCAAAAGGCTTACCCACGGCTTTAGGCGCAACCGCACGCCCAATAAAACCTGCAAGTACCAGCATTGTCAGTATAAAAGGTATGCTCTCAACAATCGTGGGTGGTAATAAATTGCTGCCCCCCAATAGCGTTGCCGCCGCTTGAAAGGCACCAAAAAGAAGCGTGGCACCTAAGACACCAACAGGGTGCCATTTGCCAAAAATAAGAGCTGCCAGAGCAATAAACCCCCGCCCACCTGACATATTCGCCACATACTGGTTGAGGTTGCCAATACTTAAAAAAGCCCCTGCTAGACCCGCTAGAACCCCTGAAATAATGACACCGTAATAGCGCATTCGGCGAACATTGATACCAACACTATCTGCAGCTTCGGGGTGTTCACCTACCGCCCTAAGACGAAGCCCAAAAGGGGTTTTAAAAACCACAAAATAAACCACAGGAACCAGTAAAAAAGCAAAATAAACCAGCGGGCTAAGTTGAAACCCTGAAACCCCCCAAAGGGGTAAACGGTGTTGAATAGGTTGAGAGGTCGTCGTATTTTGGTAAAGCCCGGTTAAAATAAGGGCAGGCATGCCAATCGCCATAAGATTAATGGCAGTTGCCGAAATAATTTGGTCAGCTTTATAGCGAATGCTAATAACCGCGTGAATCCAGCCCACAAAGCCGCCAATTATGGCTGCAAAAATCAGACCCAGCCAAGGCAAGTAAGCCAAATTGGCATTGGGGTTTGCAGCGAGTAATCTGACCTCCATTTGCTGTACGGAAATCGCCGCAGCAAGACCCCCAAACAAAATAATGCCTTCAAGTGCAATATTAACCACCCCGGCGCGTTCACTAAAGAGACCACCTAAGGCAGCAAGCAAGAGAGGTGTAGTTGCGCGAAGGGCAGAGCCAATCAGAGTTAAAAGAACGATGGTGTCCATTAGCTGTCCTCTCCTGTCGGTTTAGGATCAGAGGCAAGTTTGCGCTTAAGTGGGTTGGTAATAGCTTCAGGTAAAAAGCCTCGAGCCGCAATAAACAAAACCACCAAGGCCAGAATCATACTAACCACATCTCGGGTTAAGCCTGTAAAGGTTACGTTTAAAATCGTTCCGCCATTTTTCAAAACTCCAAAGAGAAAGGCTGCAAGCACGACCCCTAGAGGGGTATTCCCGCCAAGTAACGCAACAGCAATACCATCAAAACCATCATTGGTAGGAAGAGCTTGCCTTAAAGAGTATTCCTCTAAAGCGCCTCCCAGAACATAGTGACAAGCCGTAAGACCTGCAAGGGCACCACTTATGGTCATGGTTAAAATGGTATTTCTAGCAATATTTGCCCCCCCGTACTCGGCAGCTTTGGGAGAAACACCTACGGCTCTAAGTTCATAGCCCCATTTGGTGCGCCATAGAAAGTAATAAACACAAATCGCGGCAAGAATCGCAATAATAAATGAGGTATTAAGCTTGGTAGGACTCAACAAGGTTTCGACTTGGGCTTGACCTAAGATGGCGGCTAGGGCATAAACCGCAGCAGCAACAAGAGCAGAGGCCGCTAGATTTTGCCAACGGTTCTTGAGTCTGGCGATAAGTTTTGGTAAAAGCCAAAGAGCTACCCCAAAGGCAAGCAATGCCCAAACCAACGCCAAATTGAGTATTACTACCGCTTCGCCCTCACCCGCAACACCTAACAGGGCTGGGAGTTGCGCCATATGAGCCGTCTCTTGAAGGGGGTAAGATTTGGGTTCAGAACCTGGCGCTTTAAAGGGCATATTTAAAACGACTGTGCCATCACCAGAACGAGGTAAGCCCACTACGACCATACCAACCAGAGCAATAACTCCAATTACCGCAAATACCAGCCTCGGTGCTTTTGCTACTCTCAGTCGCAAAGGAGGAATCAAACCCAGAATAACAATAATCAGCGCCAAGATACCCAGGAATTGTAAAATTCTTAAAGCCGCAGAGGCAAAGGCAAGGCTCGAGGAAAGACTAAAAAGCAGTATCGAAGCCGCCACATAATTAAGCAAAATCGTATTGATAACTTCGTTGGCCCCAAAGCGTGCCTTTAACCAACCAGGGATTGCCCCCCAAAGGCCACCCCCCAAGGCCGCTGACAGTATGGCAACGGGCACCACAACGAACCTTGGGCCAGGCATATAAAGCCCTGCCAGCATCGCAAAAACCGCTCCTAAAACCATCTGACCTGGTGCACCAATATTAAATAGACCTGCCTGAAAGCCAAAGGCAACAGCCAGCCCCGTCAAAATGAGCGGCGTGGCAAATTTTAATGACTCAGCAAAGCCACTTAAGGTACCAAGCGAATCAGAAAAAAGCGTCAAATAGGCACGCCACAAAATCTCGAGCCTACCAACCAGCCGCACAAAAGGGCTACTAATGACAAAATCTCCACCTATTCCGGTAGGTTGTAAAAGTAAAATCACGACTGCAGCAACTATAAGCGAAAGCATGATCGAAACAGCAGGTACGGCAATCACGCGAACAATTCGATTTAAAAAGGTCTTGATCTTTGAAAAGAAGCCCAAGCCAAAAAAACTTGCCAGTAGTCCTGTGATAAAGGTTAAAAATGCAGCAAGCCCACTTCCAGGATTGTCATAGGCAAGCCGCCTAATGGTAAAACCCGCCTGCCTTGCTTCAAGAATGCTTAGTTCAATAGAACGCTCACTAGTTCGCGCCAAGACATCGCTCAAGGCTGTAACATCTGTCCTGTTGCCAGGTGCAGCCAACTCTTCTTTAATAAGCGTTTGGACAATATCAAGTTTTGCTTGACGCACTTTTTGTTGAACGGTGTTTAAGCTTGTAACTGTAGTTACAAGCAGAACCACACCCGCTAATAGCCAGCCCAAGGTCCGCCATTTTTCTTTTAGAAAACTTGCCAGTAAAATAACCAGCAGCGCTATCAGACAAAGGATCATAACGACAGTTAAACCGGGAATAAGCAGCGGGTCCGTACGTCCGGTAAAATCAATAAAACGCCCAGGGAGGAGTATCACTGCGCTTCTTGCACCTGTTTGCCGAGCTACCGCAGCCCAAGGGGCGAGCCAGATGCCAAGCATACTCAGCACAGCCAAAGTTGCTAATGCTATTCGTTCAATCACCCCGCCATTCTAACTTAAGAAAGCTAGGACTTGTACAGACAGCTAAGTTAGCTTTTTTTAACCGCTTCGAGTGCCTCAATAAAGGCTTCCGCGCTTGGGTAACGCTCGAGCGGATTTTTAGCCAGAGCAAGCATAAGTATTTCATCATAGATGGCTAAAGCTGGGTCAAAACGCGACGGTGCTAGCGGCTCCGTATGCTCCTGGGCATAAAGAACTTCCTCCAAGGTACCAGTAAAGGGAATTTCTCCAGTTAGCGCACGGTACAAAATGACAGCCGCAGAATAAAGATCACTAGCTTGACTTGCAGACTGCCCTCGAACCACTTCAGGACTGAAATAAGCAATCGTACCCACCAGTGTTTTTTTAGCATCAAACTGACTGGCCTTTTTTGCTAGATCAAAATCAATGAGTTTGGGGCGAGCATTCACCACAATGACATTTTCAGGCTTCATATCACGGTGAATAATAGTTTGACTATGCAAATAGCTTAGCCCTTGTAAAAGCTCGAGAAAAAGCTCAATAAAAGCATGAGGGTCAAGGCCATAATAATCACTGAGTTTTTTCCCAGCAATATAAGGCATTAGGACACCTGCATGATCTTTAACCTTAATCAACTTGGTTACCTGATTTATATTGGGATGAATAAGGCCGCTACCCACCTGAAATTCCTGATCAGCAAAACTGCTAAATTCTGGCATGAAAAGCTTGGCAGCACAAATGTTACGTTCATAGGAAACAAGAAAGACCCTCGAGCGCACCCCTCGAGCGATTTCTCTTAAAAAGCCTATGCCATTATGTTCTTGACCAATAAAATTCACGTAGTGCCAGCTCCGAACGGCGCAGCCTCCTTGAGCTTAACTGTGCTACTTAGAGAGCACAGGTCCCAAACAAACATCTGACCATGGTCGGTCTAAGGTTCTGGAATCATCCAGCTTAAATTGACCTAAGTAATCAGTCTAGCGGTCTTGCTCACAAAAAACTGAGGAGCTTTCCACTCTTAGAGCTTGCCCATCTTAATAAATAAGAATTTCCGCTAGGGATGTCTGGTCGTGATAAAGCTTGACTAAGTTTAAAGGCTTACCAAGGGCACGTTGAGTGGCATCAGCGCCTTATTAAAATGCCTGCCTTTATCAACTCTGCAAGCGCGTCACGCTCGAGCAGTTCGGCATTGTGAGGGACTTTCAAAAGGGCATGGCGAAACCCTGAACGCAAAAGGGTGGTGCGCGTTTTACCTAAAAAGTCTGAGACCGCCTTTTTATAAGCCCTGACCTCATCGGGGCCAACAACCAATTTTTCACCTGTTTCAAGGTCATGAAGCTCGAGCTGCTCCTCATCAGGATGAAGGTCAGACTCCGCCATGATGTGGATAAAGCTGGCATCTAGACCTCTTGTTTTGAGGGCCACCAGTGCTGTTTCAAACGAATTGGCATCAAACAAATCTGAAATAACCAAAACCAAACCTGCTCCTGCTTTAAACCTGGTCTTAAGCGCAAAATCTTTTAAGGAGGCGACAACACCCTCATTGACTTGAGCGTCTTTTGCCTGATCAATAAAAGCCCAGGTTTGAGCAATGCTGGCACGCCCCTGCACGGGGCGATTGTGACTGCCATCAAGCAAAAAAACCTGGCTCAAACTGTCGCGTTGGGCAACGTAGCTAAGCACATTGGCAACCATTTTGGCAAATTTTCCTTTTGAGCCAAGGCGCATGCTAAGGCTATTGTCTAAAACCACATAAAGCGCAATATTCCGCTCTGCTTGATAGAGTCTGGTATAAAGCTTTTCGGTACGAGCATAAACTTTCCAGTCAACATAACGTAACTCATCGCCCGGTTGATAAGGGCGAAAATCATAAAATTCGACGCTTTGACCAGCTTCTTTAGCAAGACGCTCCCCTGAAAAACGGCTGAGCGCTTTGGACGCCAAAGCGTAACGGTCTAAGAGGGCTCGAGTGTGAGCTGAAATCATAAGACTAAGCTACCGAAACTCATCCTTTTTCGACCTTCTTAATCACATCTCCTAAGATGTCATCAGGGTTTGCGCCTTCAACTTCAGCCTCAAAGCTTAGAAGCAAGCGGTGTCTTAGCGCAGGAAAAGAGGCACGCCTTATATCTTCGAGTTCAACGTGGGGTCTGGCGGCTGCCAACGCGTAACCTTTGGCTGCCAGGGCTATCGCTTGCGCACCCCTGGGGCTGGCACCTAGTCTTACTTGCGGGTGGCTATGGGTTGCCTCAGTCAGGCGAACAATATAATCAATAGCTGTACTTGAGATAGGCACACTACGAAGCATGGTTTGCAGTTCCAGCAGTTCTCGCTGAGAAAAGATAGGCTCGAGCCTGGTTTCTGAGCTACCTGTCGTGGTTAAGAGAATACGACCTAAAGTTGCGGCATCGGGCCGATTGATCAGCAGTTTAAACAAAAAGCGGTCAAGCTGCGCTTCAGGTAAGGGGTAGGTTCCTTCCATCTCCAAAGGGTTTTGGGTGGCTAAAACCACAAAGGGGTTGGGCAAACCATACTCTGAGCCTGAAACTGTAACTTTGCGTTCTTGCATGGCTTCAAGCATGGCAGACTGCGTTTTAGGCGTCGCACGGTTGATCTCGTCAGCTAAGACAAGATGATGAAAAATGGGTCCTTGCTGAAACTCAAATCTCGAGCCGTTAGCTTCTTCAATAAAAACCATAGTTCCTGTAACATCGGCTGGCATAAGATCAGGGGTAAATTGTATCCGCCCAAAACTGAGCTGGGTTACTTCAGAAAGGGCTCTGACCAAACGCGTTTTCCCCAAACCCGGGGCCCCTTCAATAAGCACATGGCCTTTGGCTAAAACAGCGATGAGCAAATCTTCAATAACTCGCTCCTGGCCTAAGATAATACGTGAAATTTGCTCACGAAGGGCTTGAAATTTCTTGGTAAAGGTCTCAAAGCTTAAGTTCTTCTGGGTATCCATAATGCCTTTCTCTCTATACAAAACTGCTTCAGCAAGGTCTAAGCTTAAATCGTTAAAACGTAACTATATACTATTACATGCAAGTCATAGACTTTTATTAGGTATTACATCAAGTTTAGGGTTACATCTACCGCAAAAGCCAAAAAATACGCTAAGCTAAAGAACAAAGTTTCGTTAAGATCCTAACTTATAAGGCCTTTTAAAGGCTAGGTTAGCTTAACTGAACGTAACACAAGCGTCAAAATGCTACTATCAGCTAGCACACGATAACGCCCCTAGAAAGGCAAACCTAGAGCGAATTAGTATGGCACTCTTAAATTTACGAAGCCCAGCCAAACCTATACATGCTGATTTATGCTTTGGGAGGGTGAGCCTTCGGCCTCTACAGGCACTAAGTCAACAAGACTGGCAGCGTATTGCTGTACATTTTCGCGACTCGGAAATTGCTCATTTAAATGGTACACCCCCCAACCGCATGCCTCTTTGGTTTTTAAAACGTGTGCTCAAAGCAGATAGTCGCCGCCCAGACCGTGAAACCTTTGGCATCTATGATGAAGGTGATGCTTATATTGGCACGATTGAACTCTATGACATTGGCTTTGATAGCGCGACCTTAGGCATTATCATTGGTGAACGTAGCCACTGGAGCAAAGGATATGGTCCAGAAGCAATTTATGCGCTTTTGAGTTTTGCCTTTCATGATTTACAGTTACGCCGCATTACCTTAAGTACGTTTGAAGATAATTTGAGAGCGCAAACGGCCTTTAAGAAAGCTGGGTTTCGCGAACTGCGCCGCATCAAGAATTATCAGGGTCGTGTTGATGTACAAATGGAAATCGGCAAGCAAAGCTGGCTCGAGCATAAACGTAGCTACGAGCAAACAGGTCGTTTTGAAGAACCTGACCAGCCCTAAGCTTTATGTGCCTAATCTCTGATGCTTAAAAAACGTTTTGCGCTCATCCTTGGTTTCATACTTTTGGGCCTCGCAATTTTTAGCCTTGGCCTTTATTTATTTCAACACAGCCAAATAAGTATTGGGGAAACGAGTGATGAAGGCCTTAGTGTGCGCAGCCATTTTCCGCAAGCCGATTGCCAAAAAACCATCTCAGCCAAGTTCCCTTTTGTTAGGTTTAAGTGTGAGGAAAAGCTCGAGCCAGAAAAGCTCGAGCCTGAGAATTCAAGCACCGAATAAACCTTTCTTGATACATTAGGCGTATGACTTATACCTCCCTTCTAAATGAAGCCAAGGCACTTCAACCCCAACTTCAAAACTGGCGCAGACAGATTCACCGCTACCCAGAACTAAGTTTTAGTGAGCATAAAACGGCAGACTTGGTTACTGAAAATCTCAAAACTCTAGACATTCCCTTCCAAGCTGGGGTTGCCAAAACAGGCATTGTAGCGACCATTCGGGGCATAGGGGAAAAAACCATTGGTTTACGCGCTGATATGGACGCCTTGCCCATTCAGGAAGAAAATTCAACGGAATTTGACAGTGAGTGCCCTGGGCTTATGCACGCTTGCGGTCATGACGCTCACACGGCCATGCTTTTAGGAGCAGCTCGGCTTCTTAAACAAAAAGCGGATAAAGGCGAACTCAAAGGGAACATCCGCCTGCTTTTTCAACCTAGCGAAGAAGACTGGGATGAAACAGGAAAATCTGGTGCTCGTTATATGGTTGAAGAAGGCGCACTTAAGGGTCTTGACGCTGTGTTTGGCCTGCATGTTGAGGCAGCTTTGGATGTGGGTCAAATCAGTACGCGAGAAGGCCCCATGCTGGCAGCGGTAGATGATTTTGTGTTAACCCTCAAAGGTATTGGCGGTCATGCTGCCGACCCTCATTTAACCACCGATGTTATTGCTCTTAGTGGTTTAGTCATCAATGCGATTCATCAGATTGTCAGTCGCCGCCTTGACCCCATGCAGCATGGTCTCATTACTATAGGTAGTATTCATGGAGGTCATGCCAGTAATGTCATTGATTCCAAGATCGTCATGACGGGAACCCTTCGAAGCTTAAGTCAAGAGGCCAGGGTCAAACTCAAACAGGAGCTAAATAATGCTTGCAGTTTGGTCAAAGCGTTTGGCGCAGACTTCGATTTGCTCATTCAAGACGGTTACCCCGTTACCAGCAATGACCCCAGTACGACAAAAATAGCCTTAAAGGCTTTAGAAAAGCTGATTGGGAAAACCCATACCAAAGAAGCGCCCATCCAACTGGGGAGCGAAGATTTTAGCTTTATGGCTGAGCAGGTACCTGCTTGCTTTATGATGCTGGGAGTAAGAAACCCAAGCTGGAAAAGGGATTACCCTGTCCACACTTCAACTTTTAGGATAGATGAGTCCGCACTTGCCATTGGCACAGCTAGTCTTTGTGCTGCGGCGCTCGAGTCTTTGGCTTAAGGCATCCGTAATAGTAAGACTTGGTAAAAGCCTTCCCCTTGGCCTATTTTGATTGATAAGAGGTACTGCCTGAAAGAATATAGTTAATTCCTACAGAGCTAAAAGGTCCTAAAACGTAAGCTGTTGGTACTGGGTTAAGTGTTTAGAGCTTTCTCTAAACTCAGTTGCAAAAAATAATGCACAACACCCAAGGGCTAAAATGACAGTGAAATTGGACTCACAACAAAGATTAGCAGCCCTTGAAGATACCGGCCTTCTTGATAGTCTTCCTGATATTGCTTTTGATCGCCTAACCCGATTGGTTCAAAAGCTTCTTAATGTGCCTGTCTCTCTCATCTCGCTGATTGACGACCAAAGGCAGTTTTTTAAAAGTGCAATGGGTTTAGCTGAACCTTTGGCGACGGAGCGCGAGACTCCCTTATCCCATTCGTTTTGTCAATTTGTAGTAAAAGATAACCAAGCCCTCGTCATCAAGGATTCAAACCAGCACCTAATTTATAAAGACCACCCTGCCAACACCGAGCTGGGGGTCACGGCCTACCTGGGTATTCCCTTAAAAACCCCCAGTCAAGAAGTCATAGGTGCCCTATGTGCGATTGACTCTGAGCCCAGGCAGTGGACCGCAGATGAAATGGCGATTTTAAATGATATTGCCGAAATTGCCATGTCTGAAATTGCCATGCGGCAGGCTCTGAGAGAGAAAGAGGCTTTTCACCGAGATTTAGAGCAAGGTTGGAGCCGCTTACGTAATCTGATTGACAATCTTTTTTGCTTTGTAGGTTTATTGACTCCTGAAGGTATCTTGATAGAAGCAAACAAGCCAGCGCTCGAGGCTGCAAAATTGAGCGCAAGCGATGTTATAGGCAAATCTTTTGAAGAAACCTATTGGTGGACTTATGACGCTAAGGTGCAAAACCAGCTAAAAGAGGCTATAGCAAAAGCGAGATCAGGTGAAACCTCCCGCTATGATGTTCTTATTCGGCTAGCAGAGGGTGAGTTTATAACCATTGATTTTATGCTAGCTCCCATTTTTGACGAGGCAGGAACAGTTACTTATCTTGTGCCTTCAGGTCTTGATGTTAGTGGGCGTATCGAAAGCCAAAACCGTCTTAAACGTCAATCTGAGATGCTCAATCTAGCCCATGACGCCATCATAGTCTGGTCTCGGGAACAAGGCATAGAAAGCTGGAACAAAGGCGCGGCAGAACTTTATGGCTTTAGTGAAAAAGAAGCTCTTGGCTGCACTACGCATGAGCTTTTAAAAACACGACACCCTATGTCCCTGCCAAAGTTTGAAGCACTCTTAGCTTTAAAAGGCGAGTGGGAAGGGGAAGTTAGTCATCAAAGCAAATCAGGGCAGGAAATAACGGTATCTACCCGCCATCAAGTTATTGATAAAAAAGCCTTTCGCGTGCTCGAAATCAACCGAGATATCAGTGAGCAAACAAGGGTTAAAGAAGCCCTCGTTGCCCTTAATGGAGATTTGGAAAATCGGGTTCAGCAAAGAACGCTCGAGCTCGAGCGTAGCTTAGAAGAACTTAACCAGTTTACCTATGTTGCTTCTCACGATTTAAAAGCGCCCTTAAGAGCCATTGATAATCTGGCTACCTGGATCGAAGAGGATGCTAGCGCTCATCTGCCTGCTGCCTCGAAAAGGCATCTGGGCCTTATGAAAGGCAGAATTCACAGGCTCGAGCGTCTCCTGGAAGATCTTCTTGCCTATTCAAGGGCAGACCGCACCAGCTATAACCTTGAAGCGTTTAACCTAACTGAGCTTATCGAAAGCATCATAGAGATGCTCAATCCAAACAAATCTTTTAAAATTACAGTAAGGTCTGAAATTCAGACTATCTGTAGCACTCGAGTGCCCCTTGAAACCGTTATTCGCAATCTGGTTAATAACGCTCTAAAGCACCATGACCGTGAGCAAGGCAAAATTGATATTAAGACCTGGCAGCAAGATGATTATTTACACGTCTTGGTAAGCGATGACGGGCCAGGTATTGACTCACATTACTTCGATAAGATTTTTATGATTTTTCAAACCTTGCAACCCCGCGACAAAGTTGAAAGCAGTGGCGTGGGGCTGGCAATCGTTAAAAAATTAGTCGAGAGTCACGGGGGAGTTATCAAGCTTGAGTCGGAACTTGGTAAAGGCTCGAGCTTTTCTTTTAGCTGGCAATTAGCGCTCGAGCCCTTGAATGAGAGGTCTAGGTAAATGGAAACCAAACATATCAATTTGCTTTTGGTTGAAGACGATGATGTCGATGCTGAAGCTATTCAGCGCGCGTTTATCAGGCAGCGAATCGCCAATCCTTTTACCGTTGTAGCCAACGGTATAGAAGCGCTCAAATGTTTACGCGGTGAAGATGGCTATGAGCGCCTCGCCAGACCTTTTATGATTCTTTTAGACATCAATATGCCAAAAATGAACGGCATTGAATTTTTGCAAACCTTACGTAAAGACCCTGACTTATCCTCAAGCATTGTTTTTATCCTTACCACCTCAAACCGCGATGAAGACAAAATGGCCACCTACCGCGAACACATTGCGGGCTATTTGCTTAAATCAAGGGCAGGGGCTGATTTTTTACAACTCATTGAAATGCTTGATGCCTACTGGCGCGTGGTTGAATTGCCTCCGGAGCATTAGATGATAAAGCAGACTCTGGAAATCGCCATTATCGACGATGATGAAGTTGATCGGGAAACAGTATGCCGTTTGCTAAAGGGTCAGCATACTTGTTATGAGGCCGCTACAGAACAGGAAGCCTATAGCCTCTTGGAAGAACACGCGATTGACTGTGTTTTGCTTGATTATCACTTGCCCAAGGCAGACACCTTTAAACTGCTAAGCAGCTGTGTCGATCACTTTATTCCAGTCATTGTCCTGACAGGGGATGAGCGCCCAGAAGTTATTGTTAAAACGCTGCAACAAGGTGCTCAGGATTATCTGGTTAAAGGCGATGTCAATCAGACCATGCTTAACTACGCTATCGCCAACGCCCTTGAAAAAGTAAGCTTGCGCAAGCGGCTTGATGAAAAGAATCATCGTCTGGAAGAAAAAAACGAGCAACTAAGAAAACTGGCTTCAGACCTAACCCTAGCTGAGCAGCGCGAACGGCACCGCATTGCCCAAATTTTGCATGATGATTTGCAGCAGCAGGTTTTCGGTGCGCAAATCATGCTAAGGAGTGTCCAGCGAAAACTCGAAAAGTCCGATGCCGCAAACTTAAATGGCATTTATGAGCAGCTCGAGCGTATCATCCGCATTTCTAGAGAATTAACCGTCGATCTAAGTCCGCCCATCCTAAAAGGGGAAGGGCTATTTGAGACATTACGCTGGCTAGGCGATGAAATGTACAAACGTTATGAGTTAGAGGTTGAGCTTTCCCAAGGCAGTAACCTGTCTATTCCAGGAGAGAGTATGCGCATTTTCTTATTTCGCGTCATTAGAGAACTCCTCTTTAACGTAGTGAAACACTCAAAAACGCTGCAAGCTCACATTAGCCTTGAAGAAAAAGAGGATGAGCTTTGTATTAAAGTCAAAGACCAAGGTGCTGGTTTTGACACGACCAGGCTCGAGCCTGAGCACCAAGGGTTTGAGCACCACGGTTTTGAGCACCAAGGGTTTGGTCTTTACTCGGTTAAAGAGCAGCTCGAGCTCTTTGGTGGGCACTTTGAAATTGATAGTCAGATCGGTGCAGGCACGCAAGTCGTACTGAAACTCCCAGGTTATATTCTTTTATGAAGGCGGTTTATCAGATTTTGGCTATGGGTTGTCCAAAAGCCCAGCGGAGATGGGTTTTACCTAATGTGCCCTCAAAATGGGTAAACTCAATCTCAAAACCCTTTGTATGAGAGACCTGAGGTGTAACAAAAAGCAAGTATTTTTTGCTTATAAAGGTAGCGAGGCACTTACATTCTCCGCATACAGGCAAGTCTGCCTGATAATGCAACAAAGCAAGTTATTTTGAAATGGAAAAAATAATGCAAACTGGCGAAATAAAACTAATCATCATTGACGATCATCAGGTCATTCGCAAAAACCTGAAACATTTCCTGGAAGCGGAACCGCATCTCCTCATTTGTGCTGAAGCTGCCTCAGGGGAGGAGGCGCTGACACATCTCAAACACACTTCAATCGATATGGCGCTTATTGATGTTTCTATGCCCGGTATGAGTGGGCTCGAGCTGCTAAAGATCTTAAGGCAGAACTATCCTGACATTAAATGCCTGATGGTCTCAGCGCATGCTCAGGCAGACTACGCTGAACAAGCCAAGGATTTAGGCGCAAGTGCCTATGTTTTAAAAGAAGAACCTTTAGATATTTTAGATGCAATTGAGCGGGTGAGCGCAGGGGATGGGTTTTTTCGCCTAGGAGGGTAATTGTCTAGGCTTAATATAGTCTTTCCAAAATTTATTAAGAATATGACGTTTTATGCTAACCCTTACTATGGATTCCAGCCTCCCCCAGCCTTCGCTGGGGCTAAAGGCGGAATGACGAATGAATAAACATTACTAAGGAATCAGCGAGCTTTATCCTTAAACTTTATATTCACTATAATTTATGTAACCCTTTATGCAAAAGTCAAGATAAAGGGCAATCTCTATTTGACTTCTGCAGAAGCAAAAAAGCTTTTAACCGCTTCCGCCGCATTTTTCCCCATACCAGGGACACTAGCAAGCTCTTCCATAGAAGCCTCTTTTAATTGATCTACCGAAGAAAAATGTGTAAGCAGCGCATCACGACGTTTGGGGCCAATCCCTGGAATATCATCTAAAATGCTGCGCGTCATGGCTTCACCGCGTTTTTTACGGTTAAAACCGACTGCGGTGCGGTGCGCTTCATCACGAATATTGATCAGTAGCCTTAAAGCTGGATGGGTTTCTGACACAATGATTTCTGACTTTGCCTCGGTAATAATCGTCTCTTGCTTTTTCGCTAGTCCCAGCATCGGGATATCTAAACCTGCTTCATTTAACGCCCGTTTGGCGCTACTCATCTGCCCTTTACCACCGTCAATGAGCAGCAGATCGGGCATAGGCATTTTGTCAGCGAGGGAGCCCGTAAATCTGCGGTAAATAATCTGATGCATGCTGTAGAAATCATCTGGTTTGTCAAGTCCTGTTATGCGCACACGTTTGTACTCGCTTTTTTTCGAGCGCCCCCCTTCAAATACCACAATGCTGGCAACCGTGTGCGTACCCATAAGGTTGGAGATGTCATAACCCTCAATGCGGTAAGGCGCATTTTCCAGGTCGGCAAGTTGCTGTAATTCTTTAACACCGGGGGCTTCGCCGCGGCGCTCGAGCAGGGCAAGTTCGGCCTCGAGCCCGGTTGTGGCATTACGTTCTGCCATGGCCATAAGCTCGAGCTTATCCCCGCGTTGGGGCACCCGAATTTCTATTTTTCGACCACTACGATCATCAAAAAATTCTTGCCAGAACTGCATATCAAGGTCATTCTCGGGCAACATAATTAGCGGGGGTATAAAAGTTGCCTGACCATAGTAGCTGGCAAAAAAAGGCTCGAGCAACTCGGCAATGGTAGCGTCAGCAGCATTGCTTAAAAAGCGCTTGTCCCGCCCAACTACGCGGCCTCGGCGCATTTGAAAAAGCTGTACCATAGCATAGTTTCCTGCTTGGGCAATACCCAAAAAATCCAGGTCTTCATTAGATGCTCTGGCAACATCACTGTCATAACCCGTTAAACGCTGCAAGGCTTGAATGCGGTCACGGTAAATCCTTGCCAGTTCAAAATCTTGCCGCGTGGCTGCTGCCTGCATCTCCGTTTTGAGCATTTCGGCGGTATCTTCTACGCGTCCTTCTAAAAAGGTTTTAACCTGCTCAACCACTTTGACATAGTCTTCTTGTTTTACTTCGCCTATGCAAGGCGCTAAACAACGCCCCATATGAAAACGGAGACAGGGCTTTTTACGCGTTTGCATGGGCAAACCACTGTTTTGACGCAAGGGAAAGATGGAAGCAATCAAATCCTGAACCCGCCTGATAGCTCCCGTATTGGGATAAGGGCCAAAATATTTGGCACCATCACTAATGATACGGCGGGTAAAGAGAAGCATCGGAAAAGGCTCATTGGTAAGTTTTAAAAAGGGATAGCTTTTATCATCTTTAAGCGCCACATTATAGTGCGGCTTGTAACGCTTAATCATATTGGCTTCAAGAATCAGCGCTTCGACCTCAGATTTGGTCGTAATAAACTCGAGCCTGATAGCGTCTTGGGTTATGAGCTTGGCTTTCTTTTCAGCACCGCTATTAAAGTAAGAGTTAACGCGGTTACGCAGGTTAATCGCCTTGCCCACATAGATCACGGTATTGTCTTTGTTGTAGTAGAGGTAACAGCCTGCCTCAGTGGGCAGAACTGGCAAATCATCACGAATCATCTACCCTTATTGTAGCGGTTTCGCCTCTGCAAAAGCGCAATCCAGTTTCCAAATAAGGTCAAAGTCTCATACTTAAACTTAAGACAAGATCAGGGCTTAAACAAAGGTTTTAAGTATAATTTAGGCAAAGGTCAAAAAAATCTTAACAATTCTGTAAGAATCTTCTGTCTACAATGACTGAGTGGCCTTGCTCGACACCTTGTATGACGACTACGAAAAGCGCTGGCAGCAGTTTTTGCTTGTTTTTAATCCGCTTGGAATTATTGCTTTTCTTATCTGTCTTGTTTTGGAAAAACCGAGCCACCAGTATCTGCTCTTTGACTCAATTGCCTATACCCTAAGTGTTGTTTTCTTTATTATTACTGAGGTCATTCTCTTTTTAAAACCTAAGCTTGTACGGCATGTAATAGCAAGTTTTGTTGCGGCTATTTCCCTTTTTTTCCTCGTCAGAGTGATCTATCTCATGACCCTTTTAAACACAGGGATCGACATACCCGCCCAATTATCCGAAGGGTTTTACTGGATTCCTACCATTTATTTGCTATCTTTAGCCTTGCCCCGTTCCCTTTTTAACAAACGTATTCAAATGCTGTTTACCCTATTATTTGCAATTGCAGGGTTCATCTTTATAAGTCTAGCCAGTTATCAGGCCAAATGGGACGCTGTTTATGCCATTTCTCAAGTTACCCTAGCGAACATTGCTCTATTTTTACTCGCCCGCAAATTTGCACAGTATAAAGATGATTTGATTTCAACTCAGGTAAAGTTAAATTTGACTGAGCATTATGCTTACACGGATACGGTTACGGGATTACCCAACCGACTTCAGCTCGAGTCTTATTTAACTGAGCGAATTAACCTGGCAAAGAAAAAAAGTCTTAGCTTTGCGGTTCTATTTATCGATTTTGATAATTTCAAACTCATCAATGATGTTTTGGGGCACGAAGCGGGTGATCAGGTTCTTAAGCATGCCAGCCAGCGTATGCAAGCTGTTTTGGGTAAAGATCATTTTTTAGCCAGACAAAGTGGTGATGAATTTGTCGCTGTGAGCGCCGATGGCATTGCCAAACGCGACCTTGAGAAACTGGCAATCGAGCTGCGCCAAGCGGTTTATACGCCTTTAAATATTGGTCAGGAAGTTACCCAACTCACGGCAAGTATTGGTCTTACCTTTTACCCAGAAGGCGCTGATACGGTAACCGGACTCCTTAGACAGGCTGACGCTGCCATGTACCGTGTCAAACATTCTGGTAAAAATGGCTCGGTCTTTTTTGATACCGAGATGGATGACTTTAGCGAGCGGCAATTTGTTGAGCAAGACATACGTTACGCGCTCGAGCGTCAGGAAATGTCTTTGGTCGCCCAACCCATCCTCAATTTAAACACGGGTAAAATTGTCAAATTTGAAGTTCTGGCGCGTTGGAACCACACTCAGCGTGGCCCCATTTCACCTGCGCTTTTTATTCCAGCAGCCGAGCGAAACGGCTTTATTGTCCCATTAGGTGAATGGGTTTTACGAGAAGCTTGTTACGCTATTAAACCCTGGCTCGAGCAGCAAGCCGAGCTAAAAATCAGTGTCAATGTTTCTAAAATCCAGCTTGCTCACCCCGATTTCTTAGCCATGATTCATCGCGTTTTGGCTGAAACACAAATGTCTCCTAGTAAGCTTGATTTGGAAATGACTGAATCCGTACTCGACAGCAATCTTGAACAAACCTATGAAATACTCAGCCACTTGCGGAGCTTAGGTATTGGGCTCATGATGGATGATTTTGGCAAAGGTTATTCCTCACTTGCCTACTTAAAAGATTTTCCTTTTGATGTCATCAAGCTGGATAGAGGCTTCATTAGCGATCTAAATCAAGATACTCAGGCTGATGCCTATAGCCGCGCCATTTTAAGTGGTGTAAGTCAGATAGCCAAGCATCTTGGCTTAGACTTGGTAGCTGAAGGCATTGAGACAGCTGAGCAACTCGACAGCTGCAAAGCACTTGGCTATCATCTGGGTCAAGGTTATTATTTTTCCAAACCCGTTAGTTTTAATAAAGTTCCTGAGCTTTTAGCTGAAGAACTGAGTATTGACCTAAGAACCAAGCTAGAACCGCATGTTCAAAGGCTTGTTTTTTAGCCCTCTCCTTAAGGAAGCGCTATAAACTTAATCTCAGGCTCGAGCCCACAACCCTGATAAACAATGCGGATATAGCCATTGCCACTGGCAGAAAGCAGGCTTGCCCTAAGCTCTCCACTACTAAATAAAGGTGCTGTTTGACAACTGGCATCATACTGAAGTTTTTGGGGTGTCGAAACGGTAAAACTAAGGTTGTCTTCCCCACTTAGCCAGTTAAATTTTCCCGTAATCTCAACGCTACCACTGGGCAATGCTGAAACTACACTAAGGGGTTCCTGGCTGCTTGTTTCAAGGCGGTAGTTTAGTTTATTAGTAATTTTTGCCGTTCCTGCAAGCCCTATAAGCACAAAGGTTCTATCGATGCTCAAGTCCTGACTATTATCAACAAAGCTAGGGCTATACCTAACCTGGCGCGTACCATTTCGCGTTTCGTCATAAGATGTGCTTTGCAAACCAATCACTTTAAGATTCAAGTCAGTCACTGTGGTATCAAATCCATTTATACTGATATCGCTCGAGGGGTCAGTTACCTTTACTTGACCTTTCAAGCTGGCTTCTACGCCAAACCTCCCAATAGCATTGCAAGTGTACGTAAATACGGCTGCTGCGGGCACAAGATCAAAATCAGTATCACTTAAATCGCCTGTAACCTCGACACAACCTAAAAGAACTTGAGGGGCAAGACTAGCTGATTTCAAATTTGCCAGCGTCATCGAATCCAAGACCTCGGTCGTATCTTGACTGATGGCGGTTCCTATGGCATTCGCTTTAACCGTATTAAGTGCATCTTGGGCTAAATCGACAGGGCTACTGCATGCCCCCAGAAACATCATCAACCCTAGTATCAACCCAACATTCTTTTTCATTGTCTACCTTTCCAAGTTAGAGACCCAGTATCAGGGTCAATGTGTTTAGGACTCTATCTACTGTATTAGCATGCAAGCCTAAAGGGAAAATGAGCAATGAAACAAGTCATTTCACCTTAAGGAGCCTTCATCAATGAGCATGTTTTTCACTAACCACTTGGGTCATATAAGCAAAGGTAGATCTATAAAAGTCAATACTAAGCCTAAAAGTCATAAACCCTGCAGGCAAAACCCGAGCAGGGAAAAGTCGTTACTCCTTTTCCAGTCAGGTTTATCTTGGGCAATAAGGCTTGGATTGTGTAGGATACTAAGTAATCAAAGGTCTTCGTAAAGGGAGTCTAAAATGTCTGGAACCAATTACAAACATGATCTTGTCGGTGCAATGGGCCTGCCCATTTCTGAAAACCCCACAGGTTTAATGATGGAGGCAGCTTTTAAAGCTTTAAATCTAAACTGGCGCTATCAACTTTTTGAAGTCGCAGAAAGCTCACTCAAGGACGCCTTAACAGGGATGCGCGCCCTTGGCTTTAAGGGAATGAATTTTACTATCCCTCATAAAGTAAAGGTGTTAAACCATCTGGATGAAGTCGCCAGTGACGCTAGCATTATTGGCGCGGTAAATACCGTGAGAATTAAAGATGGCAAACTTATTGGCGAAAATACAGATGGCAAAGGGTTTATTAGAGCACTTAGCGAAGCAGGAGTTTCAGCAGCAGCAAACCATGTCGTTATTTTGGGTGCAGGCGGGGCTGCCAGAGCCATTACCGTTGAGTTAGCCTTAGCAGGTACAAAACGCCTTACTATTGTCAACCGTAACCCCGAACGGGGGCAAACTCTGGTCGATCTTTTAAATTCAAAAACACCAGCCGAGGCAAAGCTCGAGCCCTGGCAAAGTACCTACAGCGTTCCAGCAAATTGCGACATTCTGGTGAATGCGACCTCCATTGGTCTTTACCCTGACCCTGCTAAACCTGACATTGACTATGACAGCTTAAGCAAAAAAATGCTGGTTTGTGATGTGATTCCTAACCCACCAGACACAGCCTTTTTGCAAGAAGCCAGACAGCGAGGTGCCCGCACCCTTGACGGCTTAGGGATGCTGGTTTATCAGGGGGCGATTGCTTTTAAAATGTGGACAGGGAAAGATGCGCCGACTGAGGTTATGAAAAAAGCGCTGGAAGAAGCGTTTGCTTAAATCGTTTCGAGACCTTCATTTTTAGAATGAGAATTGGCTGCTTGCTATCTTAGTTTTGTGACTCTAAAATAAAGCCTATGAATAAAAGCTCGAGTCAAGTCCTAAAACGTATTACGATTAACCCTGAGCAATGTGGGGGGCGCCCTTGTATTAGAGGTATGCGCATTCGGGTCATGGATGTACTTGAGCTACTTGCAAATGGATTGACCCCTTTGCAAATACTTGAAGAGTTGCCCGACTTAGAAGCAGAAGATATTACAGCCGCTCTGCTTTTTGCTTCTCGAAGACTAGATCATCCTGTACTTGCCGCGTGACATTCTGGATAGATGCGCAACTTCCTCCAGCCCTAGCTCCGTGGCTTACTGAAAGGTTTGGAGTTGCTGCTGTTTCAGTAAAGTTTTTGGCCTTAAGGGACGCCACCGATAAGGAAATTTTTGCAAAGGCTCGAGCTAACTCGGCTATAGTTGTAACCAAAGATGTAGATTTCGTATCTATGCTTGAGCAATTTGGCCCTCCGCCACAAGTTCTTTGGCTCACTTTAGGAAATACCAGTAACGCAAATCTTAAACTCGTCTTAAATGACACCTTCAAACAAGACCTAAGCTTATTTTTAGCAAGTGAAGCTCTTGTTGAGATCAGCGAATTGTTTTGAAGGTTTGTTTTTGCTAAACCCCAGAGCCCATACTTTTTTAGGAGTGAACTCATGCCTTATGACCTAGCCTTTTTACACACCTCTCAAGTCCATATTGCTACCTTTGACAAACTCGTGTCAAACCTAAATCCTGAACTTCGCGTTCAGCATATCGTCAGAGAAGGCTTACTTGAGGATGCTCGCCGTGATGGTTTAACAAGTGAATTAAAAGCCAAGGTTCAAGGTGCTTTGCTTGAGGCTAGTTATACAGGCGCAAAGGTCGTAGTTTGTACCTGCTCAACCATAGGCGGAGTCGCAGAAACCCAGCAAAATTCCCTTGGTTTTCATGTCATGCGCATTGACCGCGCCATGGCAGATGAAGCTGTAAGGATAGGTCAACGCATTTTACTGGTTGCTGCTTTAGAGAGTACCTTAAAACCTACGAGAGAACTCCTTGAAGATTCAGCACGAAACCTTGGAAAAGTACCTGAGATAGACATGCTTCATGTAGAAAATGCCTGGTCTTTTTTTGAAGCAGGTGACCTAGAAAACTACCTGGCAACTATTGCCCAAAGGCTCGAGCGTAGCTGGCAAAACTATGATGTTATCGTGCTTGCTCAAGCATCTATGGCTCAAGCTGTGCAACATTGCAGAACGGTTAAGATACCACTTTTGAGTAGCCCCAAACTTGGGGTACGTGCAGCTATAAGGGCAGCTTTAGCCAATGATTAAAGCACCGCCAAGCCATCTTGACCTCATGCAGATGCATGTCAGAGTCTTGTTTAAACATGACGAAAACCAACGCCTCACCGTAGTAAATCAGTGGAATGGTGGCACCGTACCTCGCTTTTTTCTTGGTCGAACCTTAAAGGGTAATGTCTGGCGATTTCATAAAGACTTACCCGATACGCTCGTCAATGACTTAAGCGCTCTTTGCCTTAAAGAATCTGCAACCCTATTAGATGAGCCTGAGTTTAAAGCCAAATACCTCGAACTTCTCTCAAGTCATGCAGAAATAAACCATGTATGGCAGGGGCCCGCCTATTATGGTGCTAAGGCTCTAACATCACCTAGTAACACGGTAGCGATTACAGAGGCAAATACTGGGCTTCTTAGATCAAGTCTTAAAGATTGGATACCCGATGTCCCTTACTGGCAACCCTTTATGGTTTCAGTAGAAGATGGTCAGGCAGTGGCTGTTTGCGCTACCGTACGTAGCATTGCTGAAGCTGCTGAAGCAGGAGTTGAAACTGCTGCTAGCTACCGCCGCAAAGGCCATGCAGCAAATGCTGTCGCGAGCTGGGTCAATGCCCTCCTTGAAAAGAACCTGATTCCTCTTTACAGCACCTCCTGGGGAAATAATGCTTCTCAGGGAATAGCAAAAAAGCTAGGTTTTTCCCTTTACGGAACCGATTTTCATATCACTTAAGAGGATGTATTAGCTTGTTTTTAGCCAGGCTTTGATGCGCTCTAAGGTAGTCACGGTGTCATTTCTTGCCTGTTCAATCAGGTCTTCGCTGGTTAGAAGCGCATTATTGACCCTTTGCTGACAATCAAAACCATTCGCTGCTGCAAACGTGCCCTCATGGTAAAGAGCAATCGCTTTATCTATTGGCACTTCGTAAAGCACCGTGACTTCCTGACAGTTTAGATGATAGTGGTCAAGTGGTCTATCGCTTTTCATGACATAGGTTTCTTGAAACTCTCGGTCAATCGCCCCGGGGTAACTACGCTCAACCTGAAAGGTATCCAGGTAATGAATGTCTTTAGAGCAAACATAAAGACCAATTTCCTCTTCAGCTTCACGCACGACCTGACGCAGGGTTTCACCCGCGCTAAAATGCCCGCCAACAGTAACATCTATTTTTTTAGGCTCGAGATCTTTTAGCTTGCTGCGCCGCTGAAAAAGCACATACTGTTCATCTTTAATTAGCCAGAGGTGAAAGCTGCGGTGCCAGTCCCCATCGCGGTGAACCTCATGCCGAGCTTTTGTTTGCCCTGTCCAATTACCTAGGTCATCAAGTACATCAAATTGTTCTGTCAGCACATCTTGCACGCTTTAAGTTTACGACATCTGCCCTTAAAGAATAATGAACTTTCTAAAAGTCGTGGCTTAAGATCAGAAGAGCGCAAGCTAGTATCCGATTCTTTTCTTTTTACTTCTCCTCTTGATAGCGCCCTTTCTCATAGCGCTTATCGCCTTGCTGCATTTTTTGGTTGTAGGCGCTCGAGCCGCCCTTGGGTACCGACAAGGTTTCCCATTCCTGTGATTTTAAGTGCTTTGCCAGAAAAACAATTTGCCCCACATGATAAGCATAGTGCGAGACCTGCCGCTCTATAGCCTCTATTACCGAATGCGCTTCACCGCGAATATAAACTGGCTTTGCCAAGTCGGCAGCAGTGAGGGAGGTCAAGGTAGTAAGTAAGATGCTCCAGCCTTCTTCCCAGCTTGTCATCATCGCTTCAGGAGACGCAAACTCAGCTTCAAACTCACTGTCTCGGTTGCGATCAGGTTTTTCGCCATCGGTAGTTAAAAAGTCACGCCAGCGCGAGCGCATATTGCCTGCCAGGTGTTTAACAATGAGAGATATTGAATTAGCTTCGTCATCAATCAGCAGATGCAATTTGTCTGGGCTGAGCTGCGCCATTGCTCTTTCAGCCAAACGCTTTTGCGAGCGAAACACCTCAATCACAGTTTTTAGATAATGTTCGGCGAACTCCATATTAGTCTCCTTTACTTAACAAGCTTTTTTTCTTTAGGCTTAAGCCTTCTATTAAAAAATGCATGGCTTTTGC
>JAHEBB010000591.1 GCA_024642575.1 Trueperaceae bacterium
TGCTTAGCTCGCCCTTAGGCTCTGCTCGAGGTTGGCAAGCAGATTATTTAGCTTCGCTAAGTTGGTTTCATTCTTGACCTCCTGAATTGGCAATACAAAAAGATACCCCAAGCCAAACGACTTGGGGTAACAAAAAAGTGCTTCGTTTTTGTAATCGCGCAACACTTTTTTTCTAAATTTTTGTTGCGATCTTAATGTTTGCTATTTTAGAGTTTAGTTACAGTTAGAGCACCAACCCGCAAAGGCGGTTTGACTGGCAAAAAAGAGGAGACCCAGGATAATCAGATATTTGGTTTTTGCAAGACGTTTAAGCATACTAACCCTTTCGTGCTAAGGCTCACGCTGAGTTTAAGCCTGGCTTGTCATGAGCACTTAAGCTTTGAGTGTAGCGAAAGGGGTCTTACAAAATGTTGACCAAAGATTTTAGATAAGGCTCTTGTAATGCTCTGGATACGACTTCGGCATAGTCAGCTTCATTTTTACAATAGCTCAAACCTCTAACAATGGCCCCAGTATTGGTCAGTTCATATACTTTAAGATCTGCCTTTTCTAGGGCCTGCTCAAACCGCTTCTTATTGATGGTATAGCCTGTTTTTGAACTGGTAGCATTTTCATAGGAGGTTCGACTTGCCTTTAAACCATCCTGGACAATGGCTTCACACATAATAGGTGACAATGTGGCTAGTCGTTGATTGGCCAGAAATATTCCTTTTTGCTTAGGCTGATCCAATATGATAGGTACAAACACCAAAGCTGATTTAAACTTGGGTAGTAAATAAGCTGCCATCGCTAAACCAAGGGGGAACAACTTTGCCGTTATTGGGTACGAGTATTCCAGATTGGGTATATTCTGAACTGCCGCCTTTAGCCGAGTCAAAACTGATGTTAAATCGGTTGTAGGTGTAACCACACCTAGCTTGGCAAATAATTGAAGGGCCAGCAGTGATTGGTAAAGGCTTGATTCAGGATGCTTAGGTTCATCTTTCAGGTACTTTATACAGTTTGAGAAACTACCCTGGCCTAACTCCGCATCCCGGTAGACTTTAAGTGCTTCAATAAGCCGATAGTCACATTCATCAATCTGATGTTCATCAACCAGCTGTTTTGCTGCTACAAAATTGGTTTCATGAAGAATGCTGTCAAACCGTTGGCGTTGGCGTTTTTGGATAGTGTGTTTTAACCCAGATAGGTGAACGGGTTCAAGAATCGAAACCTCACCAAGTGCTTGATTTACATCCTCAAGTAACATTTCAATTATGTTTAAGCGTCTGCTTAATCGTAATTCATTGGCAATAGCCTGTTCCCAATAAAGATATTTTTGTGCGAGTTTTGATTCATTACAGCGAGTGTGTAAATAACCTGCGATGGCTTCATAACTTCGCATTCGACCTTCGGCACTTAAAGGACTGGGGTCCTCGGATAAGGGTTGACTTATCAAGCTTTCCAACTCCGCTAGTTCTCCAGCGGTAAGCAGTATTCCGAGGTAAGTCCCCAGGGCAATTGAGCTCATTTCATTCGGTTTAAAAGCTCGCATAACCTCAAGTGCTTCGTCAAGCCGATATTGAGATGATAAATAATGAGCATACCTAACCTGCTCAAGTTCACCAGGAAAGTCTTTAAGCAAAGCCAGCCTATGCCAGGTAACTTCATCATTGGCCAGCTCTTCAAAGGCTTTGGGGTCTTGAATAATAGGTAAGAGGTCATTGCCCTGCCAGAAATGATAGACATGATCAAAGGTACTGCTGCCAAGAATGACTCTAAAGGCCTCAAGGCTTAAATCATTGATGGATCTTGTGCTCAGGAGGGCATTGGCTTTAGCTATGTCATTGCTTATATAGCAATTGGCTAACAGAGCAAGCCTTATGATTTGAAGATCAATAGTTAAACCTTTGCTATCAATCGCCTCAAGAATTTCCCTGACCTTTACTGGATCATTAGAGCTTAGCACCAAACATTCTGCCAGTTGACTGCCTGGGCTTGGTTGTTTTGTTTGCTGATAAGCATGAAGAAGTTCAGATGCCAGGAGCATTTGTTCACTAAGTAGAAGCATTTTTACATAGTTAAAAACAAGGCTATCCGAATAAAGGCTATTGACTTCGCTTAAGGCTGAAAAGGCTTCAAAATTTTGCTTATGCTGGTCAAAGGCTTTGGATAGATCCCCTTTGCTTAACCAGTAATCTCCTAAGGTTGCTCTAACGTCAAATTCTAGATAGCCAAGCAGCTGCTTTTGGTTACGAAACAGGCTATCAACCAAGCTGGCATCGTTGTCAAATTCATTAATAATGATCTGGTTTTGCAAATAATTGTTACAGCTGGATAAGTAAAGCTGCCAGTCAAACTGGCTTTCTCTGGCAAAGATGGCGTGGGCTTTTTTAAAACATGCGGTCGTCTTTTTGAATCTCCCCTGTTGGGCGTAGCTGTAGCCAAGCAGATCCAGTGCCTGCAAGTAGTCAAAACTATGACCTTCAGCAGTTGCGCTCGAGCATAAGTCTTCTAATTCTGCTATGGCTTTTTCTGGATTATCTTTAAGCAGGGCCAAGGCGTAGTGGTGCCTAATAAAGAAATTAGAATCATCCTTTTTGGCACGCCTTATCTCTATTAGTTTGCTTGCATCTTTTATAAAGTGCGTGGCATAGAGAGCCCTTAGGTTTGGGGCGATTTCCTTACTCAGAAGCTGCTTAACCTGGTTCAGGTAGGTGTGTTCATTACGTATACGAAAAGCGGTTCTAAATAACCAGAACAGGGTTTCGGGTTGGTTTTGATAGCTTGCTTCTAAACCAGCCAATAAATCATGCAGCTTTTGATACTCACCTCTAATCAAATAGCTATTGCCTGCTTTGCTAAGGATGCTTTCTACTTCTTCTGGATTTGTCTTGATAGCAAGTTCTAAAGCTTCTGGCCACCGCCCTATGGCCTTCAGGTTGGACAACGTTATGCTCATTGGAAACCCCGTTTTACTCTACTAATTGTAAGAAGAAATAGTATAGGCAATCACATTGTTTCGTCAAGTCCCCTTGACTCAGATTATTTGCTAAACTAGTCTCAAGTGCATAACAGCACCCATCTCCTCTCTGACAGCCCCAGGTCTCCCCGCCTGGGGTTTTGTATGGTGGTTTAGTGCAAGATAGCTAAAGCATCCTCATCGCTGACAAAGTAAGAAGGGGTATCCGTTTGAACTTCATGTCTTGATTGTTCAGCTAAGGCAATTAAGTCATCCGCTTCTTGAC
>JAHEBB010000134.1 GCA_024642575.1 Trueperaceae bacterium
AATCGTTTTAGAGCGCAAGATGATCTGGCCTTATTACGTGTTGAAGAGCTCGAGCTTATGCTTGAAAGAAAAGATGAGCAACTTCAAACCGCCATCGAAGAGTTAGAAACCACCAATGAAGAACTGATGGCTTCAAATGAAGAACTGATGGCTTCAAATGAAGAGCTTCAATCGGTCAACGAAGAGTTAAATTCGGTCAACGAAGAATTGCATACCGTCAATGTTGAGTATCAAAGCAAACTACACGCAGTTACTCAGGCGAACAATGACTTAATCAATCTGCAAAATGTCGCTCAAATTGGCACAGTCTTTGTTGATAGGAATATGCGCATTCGCTCTTACTCACCTTTGCTGGCCAAACGGTTTAATTTTATGGTGCAAGACATTGGCAGACCCGTCGAACACCTTATTCATAGTTTAAATACTGACCTTCATTTGTTTAGAAATGCCTTAAAAGAGGCGGTTGAAAGTGGCACCGCCAACGAATTTGAGGCCAATGATCTTGAGGGCGTGCCTTACTGGGTAAGGCTTATGCCCTATATGACGTCTGAAGGGGTTTGCGAAGGCGCAGTCTTATCCTTAACTGAAATCAAGCAGCTTAAGCAAGCCCAAAAGAACTTAGAAGAAAACCACCGCTTTTCTGAAAATCTTATTGCAGCAACCCCGGGCATCAATTACATTTATGTGATTGGTCAGGGTCGTAGAACCTTTGCCGGCAATGATTTTCCTAAAACACTTGGTTACCCCAATAATGATGAAAGCTCAAACCCAAAGTTTTTGGTCAGTATTATGCACCCAGAAGACCAAAAGCGTTTACCCGAGCATAATGAGCGCTTAAACATAAGTAAAAAAGGCGAAGTCGTCCATTTTGAATTCCGCGTTAAACATGCCAATGGTTACTGGGTCTGGATGGAAACGCGTGAAACGGTTCATAAGCGCACTGAAGACAACAGCATTCAAGAAATACTGGGTATTGCGCTAGACATTAGCAGTCGTAAGCGCATTGAGGAGCGTTTGCAACATGACGCCTTTCACGACGCTTTAACCGGTCTAAGAAACCGAATGGCTTTTGTCGAGCATTTGAGCCAGGTGCATAAAGATTTCTTGCGCTACCCTGATCAGAATTACGCCGTTCTTTTTATAGATTTGGACAGATTTAAAGCTATTAATGATACCTTTGGTCATGCCAAGGGTGATCATGTGCTTAAAGTTACCGCCCAGCGTTTAGAGGCTTGCCTGCGCGAGGTAGATATTGTAGCAAGGCACAGTGGTGATGAATTTCTGGTGCTCCTAAAAAATATCAGTTCTTCTCACGATGCCGAGCTTATGGCTACGCGTATCATGAGTGAAATTGAAAAACCTATCCTTCAAGGTGAGCTACGTTTTGAAGTATCGGCCAGCATTGGTATTGCCCTGGCAAACCCTGAGCAAAATTCTTCAGAATTTCTCATAAACTCAGCCGATAAAGCCATGTATAAATCAAAAGAAAGCCAGAGCAAAAAGATCCATATATTTGATGATTCCCTTCATCTGGTTACGCTAAAGCAAGCCAGTATGGAGCAAGATTTAAGGTTAGCGCTTAGAGAAAATCAGTTGGCAGTTCACTACCAGCCCATTATTGATCTTAAGTCGGGCAAGATTGTGGCGCTCGAGGCTTTAGCACGCTGGCCTTTTGGCGCTAACTTTATTTCACCCGATCAATTTATTCCTTTAGCTGAAGCCACCCATCTGATTGGTAAAATTGATAAAGCCATTTTTGATCAGGCATGTCAGTTTCTAAAAACCCAGGCAAGACCTGACTTGCAGATTCACTTAAACCTCTCGGCAAGTCAACTTAACAATGCCAGTACGCTCGAGTATTTGCTTAACCCAAACGTAAACCCAAAGCAAATTTGCTTAGAAATCACCGAAAGTCAACTGGTACTTAAAAACCTAAAATCGGTACATCTGTTAGAAAAGCTTAGAGACTTTGGTTACCATATTGCCATTGATGATTTTGGTACCGGCTATTCGTCCTTGGCTTATTTACAAAGCCTCCCTGCCACCACCCTTAAAATTGATCAAAGCTTTGTACAGAGCATTGAAACCAATCAAAAATCACAAAGCATCATTGCTGCCATCATCCATCTGGCAAAAGCCCTTGGTTACAGCGTCGTGGCTGAAGGCATTGAAAATGATGTTCAGCTTGACTTTGTAAAATCCTTAGCCTGTGACTTTGCCCAGGGTTATCTATTCTCCAAGCCTTTACCCCCTGAAGCCTGCATTAAACTTATGCACCCTTCCAAAAAGGATGAAGAACCGCTGCTCTTAAATTAAAGCGCTTAAAGTTAGACCTTTTTTAAACGCTACACGGTACACTGGTTGCGTAGTTTAAAGAAAGGTTTTGCTTATGGAGTATAGACAACTGGGTGGTTCAGGTTTAAAAGTTCCAGCTTTATCTTTTGGTACGGCAACCTTTGGCGGTCGTGGCGATTTTTTCAAAGCCTGGGGCAGTACCGATGTTGCCGAAGCCACAAGACTCGTTGATATTTGCCTCGAGGCGGGTGTCAACATGTTTGACACCGCAGACACCTATTCTCAAGGTTTGTCTGAAGAAATTTTAGGCCAGGCCATAAAAGGTCGCCGAGACAAAGTGCTTATTTCTACCAAGGCAACCTTTCGCATGGGCGACGGCCCCAATAATCTGGGTTCGTCACGCTATCACCTGATTAAATCTTGCGAGGCAAGCTTAAAACGTTTGGGCACAGATTATATAGACATTTATACCTTGCATGGTTTTGATGCACTCACCCCTGTTGAAGAAGCCCTGAAAACCCTTGATGAACTGGTACAAAAAGGCATGGTGCGCTATATTGCCTGTTCCAATTTTTCAGGCTGGCATCTGATGAAATCGCTTTCAACCTCTGACCGTTTTGGTTGGTCAAGGTACGCAGCGCATCAGGCGTATTACTCACTCATTGGTAGGGAGTACGAGTGGGAGCTTATGCCACTGGCCCTTGATCAAAAAGTAGGAACGATTGTCTGGAGTCCTTTAGGGTGGGGTAGGTTGACAGGGAAATTGCGCCGAGGTCAAGCCTTACCTGCGACGAGTCGCCTGCACGTAACAGAGAGAAGTGCGCCTCCTGTGCCCGATGACTTGTTATTTGATGTGGTCGATGTACTTATTGAGCTGGCTGAGGAACTCGGTAAGACCGTACCGCAAGTTGCGCTTAACTGGCTTTTGCAGCGCCCGACAGTCTCGAGCCTAATCATTGGGGCAAGAGATGAAGCGCAGCTTCGCCAGAACCTTGACGCTGTTGGTTGGAACCTGACAGCAGAGCAACTAGCAAGGCTTGATAAAGCCAGTCAAACCACCCCCATTTACCCCTACTGGCACCAGCGACCCTTTCAAGAACGTAACCCTTCGCCTGTAAAACTCTATTAGCCCTGTGCAAAACCTCGCGGGTAAGCGGCAAAGTCTGTACCTACTGGCATTAGCAGAGCTATTTGCTATGGCGCTTTGGTTTTCTGCTTCGGCAGTGATTCCCCAATTAACAACTGCCTGGAGCCTAACAGGAGCAGAAAAATCCTGGTTGACCATGAGTGTACAAATTGGCTTTGTGGTAGGGGCGCTAGCCAGTGCCGTTTTGAATCTGGCAGATAGGGTAAGCGCTCGAGTTCTCTTTACCGTGAGTGCGCTTCTAGGCTCGAGCTTTAACGCCCTGATTGCCTTAAGTGTAAATGACATTGGCCCCGCCCTCATCCTGCGCTTTTTAACGGGCATTACCTTAGCAGGCGTTTACCCACCCGGTATGAAGCTTATGGCAACCTGGTGCAAGGAAGATAGGGGCTTTGGTATAGGTCTACTGGTTGGGGCACTCACCATAGGCTCAGCCTCACCACACCTTTTAAATGTCATTCCTGAACTTACAGGTTCGGCTAGCGTGCCCAACTGGCGACTGGTACTTTTCTTAGCATCAGCCTTAGCTTTAGTTTCTGCCATTATTAGTCTTGTTTTTGTGCGAGAAGGGCCCTACTTAGGCAAGGCTGCCCAATTTAACTGGCGACTGGCAGGAAAGGCATTTTCTGATAAAGCCGTCAGGCTGGCAAATTTTGGCTATCTGGGGCATATGTGGGAACTTTACGCCATGTGGGCCTGGACGCCGCTATTTTTACTCGCCAGCTATGAAAACGCTGGCTTAAGCACTGTTTCAGCAAGGTTAGCTGGCTTTAGTGTGATTGCTGTAGGTGGATTAGGAAGTTTGCTAGCAGGAAAGCTCGCTGATAACCTAGGTCGCACCCGCATTACCATGATAAGTCTGGTGATTTCTGGTTCTGTAGCGCTGATTGTTGGCTTTTTCTTTTCTTCTCCCCTTTTACTTACTATCCTTTGTTTAATCTGGGGATTTGCAGTGGTGGCAGATAGCGCACAGTTTAGTACCGCAGTCAGCGAACTCAGCGACCCTCGTTATGTAGGCACAGCCCTCACCATGCAAACCAGCATGGGCTTTTTACTAACCCTTTTTACCATCAGGATGATTCCACCTTTGGAGCAGTGGTTAGGTTGGCAATACGCCTTTATGATTTTGGCACTCGGGCCCATGTTTGGTTTTTTAAGCATGTGGCGCTTAAGGCGGTTGCCTGAAGCCAGCAAGATGGCTTCGGGAAACAAATGAAGAGCATTAGTACAATCCTAGAGTCAAGCAGCTGAAACTACAGGTTTTGCCCTGCTGGACATAAGTTCTAAGGTCTTAGGGCTTCGGCGCTAAAGCCACCCTACTAATAAAGGCAAGCCGTATAGTAGAACTCTATGACTCCTTTTGCAATCGCTGGTATTCAAATGAATGTTTCCGCAGTCCATAGCAATATTCCTGCTATGCAACTTAAGCTCGATATACTTATGAGTATTTACCCCTGGGTGCAAATGGTCATGTTTAGTGAACTATGCGCTTTTGGCCCTCTGACGGCAAATGCTCAGGAACTACCCGGCCCAGCAGAGCAAAGTTTCCAGGCTATGGCAGCCAAGCATAAGATCTGGCTTATTCCTGGCTCAATCTATGAGCGTGTTGGCGATAAGATTTATAACACAAGCTCGGTTATTGACCCGACAGGTCAGGTGGTAGGGCGGTACCGAAAAATGTTTCCCTTTTTACCCTATGAAGAAGGGGTTAGCCCAGGAGAAGACTTCCTGCTTTTTGATGTTCCCAATGCAGGGCGTTTTGGCCTATCTATTTGTTACGATTCCTGGTTTCCGGAAACCTCGCGTACGCTTACGGTAAGAGGTGCTGAAATTCTTCTCATTCCTTCGCTTACTCCCTCCATTGACCGAGATATTGAATTGTCTATCGCTCGAGCGAATGCGGCGCTCAATCAGTGCTATATCTTTAATATTAATGGCCTTCAGGCAGGTGGTGTGGGGCGCTCCATTGTATGCGAACCTCGGGGCTCAGTTGTGCATCAATCTTATAGTGGTGAAGAATATATACCCGTAGAAGTGGATTTTGAGCGGGTTCGGCGGGGTAGAGAAAGCGGTCTTTTGGGTTTGGGTCAGATGTTAAAAAGTTTTCGAGATCGTAAAGTTGATTTTAATATCTATCGCTCTGATACTGACTTAGCTTATCTTAATAGCCTTGGTCAGCTAACAAAACCCCAGCGACCAAAGATCGAAACTGACCTATAACCCAAGCACAAGTAGATTTATAAAATTTAAAGACACAGCTGGCACTTTGAGACTTTGTGTGTTATAGGCAATAGACCAAAGGCAATGCTTAAGTAGCTCGAGCCTCTCTCATAGCTGAGCAAAGGGGGTATAGGCGCTTTAAGCAAAGCAGGTCTTGGTATAAAAAAGTTTCGCAAGGTCAAAACTGCGTTCTGGACAGAATAAAATTGGCCCAACCAGAGCTTCAAAAGCTTGATGAAAATTGTAATTTAGGGTTTTCAGAAATGGGGTCTGGGTCAAACTCGGTTTTAGGTTTTTGCTTTGTACTCTCGAGTTTTCCATTCAGAAAGGCTTTTACTGCCCTATGCTATGGTGAAAAAGCTGGTTTAAGAAAACCAACTCATATTTTAAAGCCTTAACAGTCAAGAACCTTAAAACAATTTTGATAGTAAGGAGAACTTTGTGACAAAATTGGACACATCTGCCGTGCAGCATGGTCTTAGTCAGCATTACAATGCTTCACAGTTACGTTTAGATACTTGGAATCGGCTAAAAGATGCCAGTAAGCAACTAGATAGCAAAGCGCAAAACAGCAAACTACATGAGCGTTTAAAAGACATTGTAGAAAGCTGTCTTGATAGGCTCGAGCCTATTGAAGCCTACTGGGCCTTTCCAGGTAAAGATTTGCTTTTACATCTAAGACAATCCTATAACCGCAGCGAATACCAAATTCTAGCTTCTACTGTGACCTATGTGGTGCGCCTACTGTCAAGTGATTTGTACCGCAGCATGATTGGTAAAGGCAGTAGCCTGGAAAAGCTTGGAGACGAAGCCTACTATAACCGCTTTGAGAAAAGTAAATCTTCAAACCAGAATAAACACTACTTTGAAGTATTGGTCGTTGATGATCTTAATCCGGTTGAAGAGCGAGGCTTTCGCAAACGTATGCTCGAGCTTATCAGCCCGGACGACAGCCTTGTCTATAATTTGGTGCTTGTTCCTAGCTTTGAAGATGCCCTCATTGCGGTAATGCTTAACCCCAATATTCAAAGCTGTATTGTGCGCTCGAGCTTTTTAAAGCATTCGAGCAACAGTTTAGAAATTCTAGAGCCTTATCTTGATGGTTTGAATCTTGATCTTGAACAGCAGACCGAGGATGATCTTGGGGTACAGCTAGGTAAACTCATGAAGGCTTTAAGACCTGAGCTGGATTTGTATCTGGTAATCGATTCCGCTGCCGAAGACCTTGCCAGCAGGGTCTATGAAGATTTTAGACGCGTTTTTTACCGTCAGGATGATTATCTGGAACTTCATCTCAGTATTCGCAGAGGCATTTTAGAGCGTTTTGAGGC
This sequence comes from Trueperaceae bacterium, assembly GCA_024642575.1. Taxonomy (GTDB): domain Bacteria; phylum Deinococcota; class Deinococci; order Deinococcales; family Trueperaceae; genus JAHEBB01. Next base: position 6,991 of record JAHEBB010000134.1, read on the forward strand.
ACCCTTTTTCACAGCATTAAAAGATTATAGCCAGCGCCCTACCGGGGTTTTTCACGCCATGCCGCTGTCTAGAGGTAATTCGATTTTTAAATCACACTGGATTCAAGATATGGGTGATTTTTACGGCAAGAATATCTTTTTGGCCGAAACGTCTGCCACTACCGGTGGGCTTGATTCCCTTTTGCAACCCACGGGCCCCTTAAAGAAAGCCCAGGAATTAGCGGCTCGAGCCTTTGGTTCTCAGCACACTTATTTTGTAACCAATGGCACCTCTACTGCCAATAAAATTGTGCTACAAGCCCTGGTTCAACCTGACGACATTGTAATGATTGACCGAGATTGCCATAAGTCCCATCATTATGGTTTGGTACTTTCAGGCGCTTTTCCTGTTTACCTTGATTCCTATCCGGTAAGCGATTATTCGATGTATGGCGCGGTTCCCTTAAAAGAAATCAAACACAAACTGCTCGAGCTGAAACATGCAGGACAGCTTGATAAAGTCAAGATGCTACTTTTAACCAACTGCACCTTTGATGGCCTCATTTATAACGTTGAGCGGTTTATGGAAGAAGTCTTAGCCCTTAAACCCGATATGATTTTTTTATGGGATGAGGCCTGGTTTGCCTTTGCCGGCTTTGCCCCCATGTACCGACAACGTAGCGCCATGTATAACGCCAAACGTTTGCACCAGCGCTACCAAAGCAAGGCTTACCGTGAGCGCTATGAAGCTTTTAAAACTGAGCTGGCTAAGCACCAGGATGATGAGACCTGGCTCTTAGACAATCATCTCTTGCCCGACCCAGACAGCGTTCGGATACGGGTTTACTCAACGCACTCAACCCATAAAAAACTATCCAGCCTAAGACAAGGCTCGATGCTTCATATTTGGGATGAAGAGTTTAAACGCAAAGTTGAAGACAGTTTTCATGAAGCTTATATGACCCATACCTCTACCAGTCCAAGCTACCCGATTCTGGCTTCACTTGATTTGGCAAGGCGTCAAGCAGAACTAGAAGGTTTTGAGCTGGTGCAAAAAAGTGTGGAAATGGCGATGACCTTACGCGCTAAAATTGCCGATCAACCCTTATTGCAAAAGTATTTTCAAGTTTTAACAGTAACGGATTTAATCCCTGAAACCTATAGACAGAGCAAGCTCGAGCGCTACTATGACAAGGAGCGTGGTTGGGTACGCATGGAAGAAGCCTGGCGTAGTGACGAGTTTGTCTTAGATCCTACCCATATAACGCTTTATACGGGCAATGCCGGCATTGACGGTGACAGCTTTAAAAACAAATACCTTATGGATCAGTTTGGTATTCAGATCAATAAAACCAGTCGTAACACGGTACTGTTTATGACCAATATTGGTACAACGCGTAGTGCCATTGCCTATTTAATTAGTGTGCTGCTAAAAATTGCCAAGCAACTAGAGCAAGAAAGACAAGACTTAAATACGCTCGAGCGCAAGTTATTAGATGAGCAAGTCCACTCTTTAACCAAGGAGCTTCCGCCACTACCCGACTTTAGTCATTTCCATGAGGCTTTTAGCCCTTATCCAGGAAGTTCGGCAGGAGATATGCGCAGCGCCTATTTTATGGCCTACGATGAAGCTAATTATGACTATCTTAAGCTCGATGGCAGTCTTCAACAGGCGCTCGAGCAAGGTCAAGAATTGGTATCAGCTTCGTTTATCATTCCTTACCCACCCGGCTTTCCCATCTTGGTACCCGGTCAAGTTATTAGTCAGGACATACTTAGTTTTATGAGGGCGCTGGATGTGAAAGAAATCCACGGTTACCGAGCCGACTTAGGCTTACGCATTTTTAAAGCGGAAGCCCTGGAAAGACTCAAAGCGAAACCTCTCGCTAGCCAAAGTGAAACCACCTCTCTAAATGGAAATTCAAAATCAAACCCGCCAACCAGCAAAGCAAAACCAGGCCTTTCAAAACGCAAAGCCAAAACCCTCGAAACCCTTAAAGGAGACCAGTAAGTATGCTCAAATCCGGAAAGAAGACCGCCCCCAAACCGTTTGTTAAACCTGCTCCCTTAAAAGACCTGTCAGACATACGCCGATTTTTTCACCGCAATGAAACACCTATTTACTTTATTAGTGCCACCAATTTTAATTTGCTAGGGGCAGATGAATGGGTTAAGGGCTTTAAATATATAAACTACATTGACTGCTTTGATAAACAACACCCGAATGTTTTTGTGCCCAGCGAAATGCCGCATGATGTTTTTGAGAGCATTGAAGATATCAATAACTATCTTTTGGAACATAAAGAGGTTTCTGACTATATTGTAAATCGGGGTGAAGGCGGTAAAGCCTTATTTCTGATGTTTGACGAAAAAACCGAAGCTTTAGCTAAAGAGCTTGGGCTCGAGGTTTGTTTTCCTAAGGCTGAACTGCGCACGCATCTGGATAATAAAGTGATTACGACCAGATTGGCAGATCGAGCTGAAGTACCTTCCGTACCGAATGTACTGGGCAAAGTAGGAAGTTATAAAGACTTGCTTAAAAAGTCTAAAAAATTAGGTACAGACCTAGTTGTGCAAACGCCCTTTGGAGACTCTGGTCACACTACTTTTTTTATCTCTAATGAAGCCCAGTGGGACAAGCACGCAGACGAAATTATTGGCGAAGGCGAAGTCAAAATCATGAAGCGCATCAATCCACGAGGCGCAGCTATTGAAGCCTGCGTAACCCGTCACGGTACGATTGTTGCTCCGCTCATGACAGAACTGGTTGGCTTTAATGAACTTACCCCTTATAAAGGGGGCTGGTGTGGCAATGAGATTTTTGAGGGTGCATTTGGTCACGAAGTCAGTATTAAAGCCCGTGACTATACATTTGCCATGGGTGAGGAGCTTAAAAAAGAAGGTTACCTTGGGTATTTTGAGCTTGATTTTTTAATTGATGAAGATAGTGGCGAGCTTTACTTGGGTGAAATGAACCCTCGTGTTACAGGTGCCAGCTCTATTACCAATCATGCTTCCTTTGCCCTAGCTGACGCGCCTCTGTTTATTTTCCACTTGCTCGAGTGGATGGACGTAGATTATGAACTTGATGTCAAGCAAATAAATGAGCGTTGGTCTAAGCCTGAGTACATTGATTCCTGGAGCCAACTGGTTATTAAACATACTGAAGATACGGTAGGGCAATTTGTAGCCGCACCTGAGACAGGTATCTGGACTATGAATGAAACAGGAGAAATTGGTTTTTCTCGCTTTGACACCCACCGCCGCGCTGTTGAAACCGAAGATGAAGCCTTCTTTATGCGCATTTCTGGCAAAGGGGATTATCACTATGAGGGCGCTGATTTGGGCATTCTGGTAAGCCGTGGGCGCTTTATGGATGATGATTTTCAACTAACCGAGCGCGCTAAAGCGTGGATTAAGGGAATCAAAGAGCAGTTTGTGGCTGTTGAGCCAACAACACTTAACGAACCCCTGCCAAAGGAAATCGGTGGTTTTAAGCTGCTGTGATAGAGGGCTTGCTGATAACGTATAGATATACCTCTAGAACCAGTATCTATAGACATATTAAAAGCCACTATTAAGGCCCTATACTTGACTTTATGCTCTTAAGTATTCAAGCCCTTCAGGAAGCCCAAGCGGGTGAAAAATGGCAGGCGCTCTTTCAAACCTACTGGCCTGCTTACCGCAACTGGTTTTTATCTGAAGGGCATCTGGCAAGACCTGGCTATCTAAGTTCACTTAGGCAGCTAAAACAGCATATGCCTGAGCTCGTGCCGATTTATGAAACCTTAGTGCAGCTCTCAGGCGGCGGCGATCTTGAGTCACGTTTCCTGAGCATGTATTGCCCTCCGGCTTTTATGACGGGTTGCTCCCAAATGACCTATCAGCAACCGCAACCCAGTCTCATTCGTAACTATGACTATAGCCCTAAGCTGTTTGAGGGTGTCTTGCTCTATAGTCAGTGGTTAAGGCCTGTCATGGCTATGACTGACTGTCTTTGGGGTGCTTTGGATGGCATCAATGATGCGGGGCTAATTGTAGCCTTAGCCTTTGGGGGCCGCAAACTTGTCGGAGAAGGCTTTGGTATACCGCTCATTTTGCGTTATCTGCTTGAAACCTGCACCAGTACTTATGAAGCGGTAAAAACGCTCGAGCGTCTCCCTAGTCACATGACCTACAACGTTACCCTCATTGATCGCCAGGGACTTACTGCCACGGTTTACCTTGAACCTGGTCAAGCTGCTTATGTCATTGAAGAGGGTCTTAGTACCAATCATCAGCGCTCTATCGAATGGTCTGATTATGTTAGGTTAACCCAGAGTATCGAGCGCAAACTCCGCTTAGAAGAATTAAACTATTTGCAGCTTGATAAAGAAAGCTTACTAAAACAATTTTTTACGCCGCCCCTTTATGCTACTCGTTTTGAGCGCGGCTTTGGTACGCTCTACACTTCCCACTATGACGCGGTACAGGGTACGCTCGAGCTTCACTGGCCCAACCGCCGCCCCTTAAAACAATCGTTTGCTGATTTTAAAGAAAAAACGCTTCATATCAATTTAAATCAGGCTCGAGTGGCAGCAAAGCTCAGTCAGATGCCAGGCTTTGTTGAATAAGTAAAGGGCATGGAAGCCTCAGTTAAGGCATGGCTTAGTAACCTTGTACCTCTATAGTGAATCCAAATTTTAATGATAAAGGTCGTTGTTTCCTTAGTAATGTTTATTCATTCGTCATTCCGCCTTTAGCCCCAGCGAAGGCTGGGGAGGCTGGAATCCATAGCCAATGATTAGCATAAAACGTTATTAATCATTCTTAATAAATTTTGGAAAGACCCTAGTAAGCCGTAAAGAAAAACACTAAGCTAGCCTTATATTATGCAAGGGTTGGCCTACTTACTTTTACCACTCTTACTCGGCATACTTTTTTGGCGTACCCGTCAGGATAAACAAGAGTATGAAAGGTTTAAGAACTTAAGCTCGAGCTTAGAGAGGCAAAAGGCTTACCGTAAATGGACGCTCGAGTCATTTTTACTTTTTGGTGGCTCGAGTTTAATAGGGCTTTTAATTCTAGGCAAATTCAAACTTCTTAACACTTTACTCCCTGCATTTGCCAAGGTCATTCCAG
>JAHEBB010000592.1 GCA_024642575.1 Trueperaceae bacterium
ATTTTTCGGGCATTGGCAATGCTCCAGAAGGCGTGATGGTTAGCACTAATGCCGTAAAAAATTTGAAAGGGAACATCGTGTTCATCGCGAATATCTTGGGTTTCAATACTTTTGATAAAAAGTTGCTGCATATCGCGTTCACTTATATAAACCGCCAGCGCTCGCCGCATACAACGTAAGTCGCCAAGGTTGCAGTTGCTAACATCGGTTTCACGCGGGCCACCAATACGAATCTGAATGTTCTCGAGCTGCTGATTTTGATCGGGGTCTAAGCCAAAACTAAACGAAGTTCTTGCTTGTTTGCCTGTCGCAAACACAAAGCCAAGATGTTCATAGGTTTCTTTGGCCCAGCCATAGTAATTATCAGAAAGGGCGCGTTCATTGGGGTCAACAAAATCTTTTTTGCCATCTAAAATAAGGGGCTCAAAATAGTCGGCAGCGTGATTTGAGCTGGCTACGACCACGCGTTTTACTCCTTCTTCTAAAGAGGTTTGGTAAATGTTAAAAGCCATCTGAATGTTGGCGTATTCATTCCAGAAACGGGTTTCAGGGTTGTGTTGATCGCTGGTATTAGCGTTCCCTACAAAACCAATATGAACAACCGCGTCTACACCTTTAAAATGATGGCGATAGGTATCGCGGTTACGCTGGAGTAAGTCAGCTATTTCAACCCCTGAAACTTCGTGACCTTCTCGGTCAGTTGTTTTGACATCTAGCAGGCATAGCTCATATCGTTCTCTAAAAGCAGGTAACAGCTGCCCTGCGATTTTGCCGCTTGCGCCCGTTACCAGTACTTTGCGTTTTGTCATCGTTTTTCCTTCCTAAGCTTGACACTCGAGCACGCCCACACTTTGAGGCTCTATCTCTTCTAGCGTCTCACCATCTCCCTGACCTACGTTTTGTACAAAAAGATGAAGCTTTTTATCTCGTTGCCAGAGTTCTGTATCGTAGCTGGGTTCCCAACTTCCTAGCGCCTTAGTGTTTAAATATTGGATGCGCCAGTTTGTTTTACCGAGGTTGGCGCAACTGGCAATAGAAGCTTTATTACCCCGCCTCTCATCTCGAAAAAGCAGATAAGCTTTGGTTGTAGCGCCTGTTGTATCAACAGCAATTTGAGGTCTGGAAATCGGCACTTTTTTGCTACCCGTACCAGCCAGATTGAAACCCTTTTTGCGCCTAGAGACTTGTCTACGTTGCCAACTATGTCCATTATGAAAAACCAGTTGATACTGCGGTACGCCTGCCTTATCTGCCCAGTAAGTTGCAATATAAGGATGACCCCGTTTATCAGCAACCATTGAGGTTTGGTTCATCAGGGTGCTGTTTTGCGGAATTTCCCAAGCATATTCAGCGCTACTTGCGGTAATTGGAAGGGTGTAGTTTTGCCCTGAACTTGTCTGCCAGGTTTTGCCGCCATCTGGTGATCTGGCATAGCAAAGGTCATGATTGGTAATAACGTCAGGGCTTTCACGCCAGACCCAGGAGAGATGAAGGGTACCAAAGGCGTCCATACAGGCTTGCCAGTAGGCGTTGCGCTCGCCTTCGCCGTCTATAAGGCAGGTTTGCCGCTGAGTCCAGAGTTTTGTTTGGGTATCATAGTGATTAAGCACCAAATCTCCTCGCCCAGAAGAGCCATCGCGGTATAAAAACAGCAGATTGCCATTATCAAGGCGGTAAAACTCAGGATAGGTGACATTGGTTTCGTTTTCTCCTGTCATGGAAAGTTCATGGGACAGCTCGAGCCCGCCTGCTGCTAAACTTTTGGCATACCTCAAGGGGTTTACATGATGGTCAAAGGCCACATGCAAAAAGCCATCTCCATCAACCATGATGCTTATGACATTATGGGCGTCTTTCACATTGCCCTGATACTGGGTTGTGTGGAGGGTAAAATGGTCGTCGCCAAGCTCCCTTTTGCCCAAAACCATAAAACCATCAGCATTATAGAAGGCAAGGTACTGACTATTTTCGTGCGTTACAATCGAATTGCGGCGAAAAATAGTGGCATTGACCGAAGTTTTTGCCCAACCTTTAGCAACGTTTATATAATTTGATTTAGTCATCTAGTTATAAAACAGCCTTTAAAAAAGGATATGCCTGGGTAGCTTCAATGCGGTGACGCCCTTGAAAGTAATCGGTATGCAGGTTTTTCTCAGCCGAAAACATGCTGTAAATATCTTTGGTTTCTGCCACGCTGCTTTTGACTGCCTCAATCGGGAAAATGGGGTCGTGGGTGCCAGCTTCAACAAAGAGAGGGCGAGGCGCAATAAGCCCTGCAAGATCGTAAATTTCACCAAACTGATGCAGATTATGCACATAGTTACAGCCACAATGATGCATGGCGTGAATGCTGTGTTTAAAGGGTGAAAAATAGCCGCTAATCACACAAGCTTTGATGCGTTCATCAACACAGGTAGTAAACATAGAGACCATGCCACCTCCTGAAAGCCCCATTGAGCCTAAACGGCTGGTATCAAATTCATTTCTGGTTTCAAGGTAGTCAATCAACCTTCGACTATCACGCACGCGAATGCCAGAAATCGAGCCACCCAAATGGGAAGCCAGCATGGCAGCGTGCATACAACTGGTTGGCGCATTTTGCCCAATTTTTAGGTAAGAAAAATCAGTTTGACGCTCACCAAAACAAGAAATTTCAGGGGCGGCTACGGCAAAGCCTTGTTTACACAGCTCGAGCGCAAAGTCCTTATAAATACCATCGGTACCATCACGATCTGTACCATCTTCCCAGATGCTAACGATGTCTTTGACACCGTAACCGTGACCATGAAAGGCCAAAACAGTGGGCAAAGGCTTAGGCACATTTTTTGGAATGAGCAAGTAAACCGGCATAAGGCTGTGCTCAGCGGTGCGGAGCAAAATCTTTTCGCGAGTGTAGCTGCCTTTGTCAGTTCGCTCGAGCACTTCAACATCAAGAGCTGCTGAGAAATCTTGAAACCCGAGGGTCTCAGCAAAGGCTTGTCTTGCTTCTTTTTGCCAGTTTCTGGCATCTTCGATACTTTTGGCATTAAAGGCATACTTTGCTTTTTTGGGTTGATACTGTTGCCAGAGTTCGTGAGCTGGTTGTAGCTCGAGCTTGTTCATTACTGCCTCCATTTTGAAACCTTACCTTTAAATCTTCCCCGACCCTCCTTTACAAAAGGAGGGAGTAAAAAGTCAGTTCCCCCCTTTTGTAAAGGGGGCTAGGGGGGATTCACTCCT
>JAHEBB010000135.1:0-8186 GCA_024642575.1 Trueperaceae bacterium
TTATCCACAGGGTTGTGGATAACCCTGTGGATAAGGTGTGGATAAGTTTTACCTTGTTTTTTTCATCTACCTGTTAGGCTTAAGCCTATGTTAGAGCTATGGTTAATACGGCATGGTGAGACCACCTGGAATGCTGAAAGACGTATACAGGGACAAACCAACACTCCCCTGTCAGATTTGGGCATAAGGCAGGCAGAGAAACTTGCAGAGCGTTTAAAGGGTTTAAATTTTGACCAAGTTTACTCTTCTGATTTAGATAGAGCCAGCCACACAGCAAAACTTGCCTTAGAGAGTGCCAATCCTATGTTTGATAAGCGACTTAGAGAGATTCACTTTGGCCTCTTTGAAGGAAAACGCCACGCAGACTTTAACTCTGAAGAAGAAGAAATCTATGCCTACTACAAAGAGGACCCTTATGAAAGACGCATTCCTGGGGGTGAGTGCTGGCGTGATTTAGGCGACCGCGCAGAAAGCTGGCTAAAAGACTTACCCAAAGAGGGAAAAGTAATTGCTTTTAGTCATGGTGGCACCATTCGTTCGGCACTATTCAGGCTTATTGGCTACCCAAACAACTATGAATGGACAGCCCATTTTAGTAATACCAGCATTACCCGTTTAAGCATAGAGCCTAAATTAGTCACGCTTATAACTGTAAATGATCACGCGCATATTGAAAACCTGCATGTTGATACCGAGATTGTTTAAAAAACACAGCTCGAGCCAATTAGCATGGATTTAATTAGAGAAAAGGCAAGAGTTTCAGTTTAATGACTGGCGTTTGAAACTTCGTTAGGTCAGACTAGGCTATGGAACGACTCACGTTAAATCAAGCACAGCTCGAGCAACTCAGTAATATTATGACTTTTGTTTTTCTGGGAGCTTTGCAAGACGCCAAAACACCCTCTGAAGCAGCAAAGATGTTAAACCTTCCTGCCAATACGGTGCATTATCACGTTAATCGCTTGGCAGACGTTGGCTTGCTCAAAGTAGTCAATGAACAGGGTCGCAGTAAAACCTACCAAACCGTAGCTATGCACTTTCGTATCGCTAAAGATGAACACACACGGTTCTGTCAGAAATTAACTCAAGATATTAGCGGACAGCTAAAAAAGCTCGAGCGCCGCTTTATTGAGGCCACTGAAAAAGCCCACCTGAATCCTCCTAATTATATCGAAGACCCTCATGACTCCAACTACGTTTTACTTGATTTAGAAAATAACTTTAAGGCTCCAAGATATGAAAGCGTTTTTCATCTACTTGAAGTCACTCTGAGTCAAGAACAGTATCTGACTATCAACCAAAAACTTGCCGATTTGCTAAATGAAGTCAAAGATAGCCCTGAAAAAGGTGAAATTTGTACCTTTGCACTTATAAGCTTTCCTGGTCGGGGCATGATGAACGGCTCTCACTAAAGCTATTCATCGGCAATATGGTGTAAGGAGGGAAGGTCTAAAAGAATAAGTTTGCCGTAACCTGCGCTTATTGCGCCTTCTTTTGAAAGCTCCCCTACCACTTTGGTTACCGTTTCTCTGACCGAACCTACCGCGGCTGCTAGTTCATCATGGGTCATATGGATAGTGGGTTTGCCTTCAGCATTTAAGGTAGCAAGGGCACTGTCTTGTAGCTCGAGCAATTCTGCGGCAATTCGACTTTTTAAGCGCTTACCCGATAATCTGTATAAAGAGCGGTATAAACCCTCAACTGCCTGAGCCAGATTCCTTACTAAGTCTTGGGTTTCTTTTGCGCTAAGCCTTTCTGCTCTAATAATTTCCAGTTCACAAAAGGTAATTGCTTCGGCAAAATAGCGCCTTGGGCTATGAATCAATACTTCTTCACCCAAAAACCCACCTGGCTTGATATAGCGCAAGGTAAGACCTTTACCTTCATTATCAACCGTGTGAATTCTGATTAAGCCTTTACGCAGCTTATAAAGCTGGCTGGACTCACCTGGAAACAAAACGATTTCATCCGCTTGATAGGTTTGTAGCTCGGAGTTGTTTGCCTGTTTGAGGGCGCTCATGGCTATACTCCCTTAACACTCCCCTCAACACACAGCTTAGCGAATTCGTACAGCCTTGTTTTTAGTCGTGCCTACCAAGTAACTTGGTTCCAGTTGATTCTGTGTATTTATTGAGTCAGATAGTAAAAGGTTTAGCGCAATCCTTATACCTTCCTGCGATTTACCCATGACAAGGCATCTTCAAACATAAGCTTAGTGTGGTACATCCTGATGCGTCCTTGCTGATACAAGTCATCAAACGCCTGTTTGGAAAAATATCGGCACTCAGCAATTTCTTCACTAAATACAGGGGAAGCTTCACGGTCATCTAAGGGCTTGGCTAACCAAACATGTCTCATGACCAGATCACCACTTGGAAAACGCCCCAAATAGGTATTCAGGTAGCAAATGAGTTCTAGCTCGAGCCCAGTTTCCTCTTTTGCTTCCCTTAAGGCGGCATCTTCTAAAGCTTCACCCTCCTCTACGCTACCCGCAGGAATATGCCAAAGACCCGCCTTGTGTGAAAGCATCTCTTTAACCAGCAAAATGCGTTTTTCACTGTCAAGAACTACCACGCCCGCGCTACGCGCAGCTACAGAAATATGCGAATGTTCATCGTGCTGCATGAACTAACTCAAACATTAAACAGGAAGTGAATCACATCACCATCTTGTACAACATATTCTTTACCCTCAGTGCGTACCCAGCCTTTAGATTTTGCATTCGGGATGTTGCCCGCTTCAACCAGCTTATCCCAGGCAATCACCTCTGCTCGAATAAAGCCTCGCTCAAAATCGGTATGGATGACGCCAGCAGCCTGAGGCGCTTTGGCACCCCTTGTAACTGTCCAGGCGCGTACTTCTTTTTCGCCTGAAGTCAGGTAAGTAATCAGATTCAAAATGGCATAACCCTTTTTAATCAGGCGATTAAGCCCAGGTTCTTGTAAACCCAGGTCATGTAAAAACTCGAGCGCTTCTTCATCGCCAAGTTCACCCAGTTCACCTTCAATCTTGGCAGAAATCATCACGACTTCTGAATGCTCTTGGGCAGCCAATGCCTTGACCTGCTCAACATACGCATTTCCCTTTAAAATGTCATTTTCAGAGACGTTACAGACATAAATCACAGGCTTGGCGGTTAACAAATTAAAATCGCTTGGCAGTTCTATATCGGTGAGCCTTGCAGGTATGCCTTGAGAAAGTTTGGCAATCATGGCTTCGCTATTTTCTAGAGCCATAGCATCTTCCTTAGAACCTTTAGCACTGCGGCGCAGTTTTGAAAGGCGATTTTCCAAGCTTTGTATATCAGCTAAAGCCAACTCAACATTAATGGTTTCAATATCAGCCAGCGGGTCAACTTTATTGGCAACATGAATCACATTGTCATCATCAAAACAGCGCACCACATGGGCAATAGCTGAAACTTCGCGGATATTGGCAAGAAACTGATTACCCAGACCCTCACCCTGACTTGCACCCTTTACCAAACCAGCAATGTCTACAAATTCTACGGTTGTAGGAATCACGGGCGGTACTCTGTCGCCTTTGGTGTAAAGATCTCTTAGGGCAATCAGCCTTCCATCAGGTACGGGAACCATGCCAACATTTTTATCAATGGTGGCAAACGGATAATTGGCCGCTTCTACTTGTGCTTTGGTAATTGCATTAAACAGGGTACTTTTACCAACATTGGGTAAACCCACAATTCCTATACCTAACATTTTGACTCCTTAACTATTTTCAAAGGCAAACATCTATAGTTGCCGAACATCTTCTCAAATACCAAAGTAAAAGTATAGCAAGCTTGCTCCTCTTAGACCTAGCAAGGTAAACATGGCTAGAACCTTGGTCTGAAGCGTTTCACGCTGTATTCGTTTTCACTCGTCATTCCGCCTTTAGTCCCAGCGAAGGCTGGGGGAGGCTGGAATCCATAGCCTAGAATTTGCCGAAGCCTACATTTGCAATTCTCAAATAATTTTGCAAAGACGATAGTTCCAGAAAGGTTAGGCGATGCCAGAAACTTTTTCGGAATTTATGATCTTACAAAATTATAAATTCAGCTTGGTATCGCTAATCCGCTTCACTATATCCTGGATAATGGCATCACTTCCCCCAGCTTTTCCCATGCGCTCTTGCCCTCTTGCTGCGCCTGTTTGATAAAGCACTTTGTCATTCAGTAACGTTTTAACTGCCTCGGCTATGGCTCTTGTCTCGGCTGGCACAACCGTTAACGCTTCGGCAAGCAAACGCTTTTGATTTTCCAAAAAAGCCTGCGAATAAATAGGTGGTACAGGAAAAGCAATCACAGGTTTGCCCAGAGCTGCTGCTTGCTCGTTGGCGGTGCCTGAAGTACCTATGACAATGTCTGCACTGTGCAAACAATCAGCAAAGCGCCCCTTAAAAAAGTAGACTCGGTTACTACCTAGCGCCAACGTCTTAAGCAAACTTTTTTGCTCTGAAACGGGTACAGGTTGCCAGTCATCAAACTCGGGTATCTTAGTATCAAAAGCCCAGGCAACCACGGCAGTTACTCCAGTAAGCAACTTTAAACTTGCCAACATAAGCTCGAGCGCCTTTAAGCTGTAAGCTCTTGTACCTGGTAAAAGGGTAATTACAGGAGAACTAAGGTCTAGCCTTTTGCCTTCTAAACCATCAAGCATAGGGTTACCCAAAAAACTTACTCGCTTTAAGCCAGTTGCGGTGAGTGACTGAGCCGTTAATTCATCCCTGACATACGTTTGGTATACTAAATGTCGAATCAGCGCCCTTTCAGGATAGCTCAAGTGCTCCATAAAAAAGCGGTTAAGCTTAATGGTTTTCGACTTTGCATGATGCGCAGAAACCAGCGTCTGTACATAAAATCTGTACTTGGTTTTTACCAAACTGGACAAAAGTAAGGCAAAGGCGTCACCCACAACAATAAGTACATCGGTTTGAAGCCCAGCTAAATCACGAATTTGCTTGAGCGTCATATTTATAAAGCCTGCTTTTATATCTGTTTTAAACATCTCCCAGTTATGCATAAGCAGACCACTACTGGGCATAAGCTGCTTGGGGCCAAGGATGTCTATATCTTGCCCTTCATACGCCTTACCCTCATCTACGGTTGGAAAGGCAAAAAGCTTAGCTTCTGGATGATGCAGGTGAAAAGCAAGGGCCAAAGAAGCCCCTATGCTGTCTTCACCATGCCCATTAGATAAAAAAGTGACCGTCAGGTTTGTCACGCTTTTAGTTTAAGCTATGCGGACACGGGTCAAGTACTAAGCGTATAAATCTTAAAGAGTTTACGACTTGAGTAAAGAGACAGGTTGCTTATAAGCCCAGATAGCGTAAAGGGGATCACCCTCCTCAGGCACATGGCAGCGGGTACAAAAACTGCCAAAGTCTTTGGCTTGTGCAAAATAGCTTTTAATCAAACGCATATGCGCAGCATCATCTGAAGCGCGCCAGGCTAAGACTGCTTTGGTAGGAAACATACGGTTTGAAAACGTCACAATAAAGGGCGCACCTGGTTTTAAAATGCGGGCAACCTCTTTAAAGGTATCATCAGGTCGCGTCATATACTGAATGCTCACCGTACAGACAACCCCATCAAACTGAGCCTCCGCAAAAGGCAGCTCGGCATTTAAGTTGAGGTCGTAGGTCACAGCTTCATCAATAATGGGGTTTTCCTCGAGCTCTGCCGAATTAAGCCCTAAGCCCACTACCTTAGAAAACTTAGCTGGTAAATGCGAGTGATAGCTTGACATCAGGTCAAGTATCTGCCCCCTCGCAGGCAAAAGTTCATTATAAAGGGCTTCTGCTGCCCCCGAGGCAGCTTCATCGATGTGTTTCACTCGGCGTGGCTCCTGATAAAACAGAGCGTCTGGCTGCTCATCAAGTCGGCGAAAAAATTCGGGGAGTAAAGTATTCATGAGATTAGCATGACCAATTTTTTAGTCTAAAGCAGCAAGCTAAATCACAGTTACTCACATTTTTCACTCATTTTGAGATTTATCGTGTCAAAGGACACAATTATAGTTTTTATAGATGGTAAACCAGAGCTCACTGTCTACTTTTTAGGTTTTATGAAGAATAGCCATGCGGCTATTCTTCGTCTCTTAAATCGTTAGCGTCTATTCCAAAACGGGGTATCTCCCTCAGCAATAACGTTGACCTCTCCTGTTATAGAAACCACAATCAGGTTTATCTGATTAGCAATAACAGCTGGCAAAACCAGCGCGTCACTTTCGGGTGACCAGAGCTGGTGACTAAGCGCATACTGATCAAAAAAAGGTAAGAACTGATTGCTAAATTGCGGGCTTGGCACAAAGTCAGTGAGATAGGTATCTGTTTTAGCCGTCACATCAATGAGGTTGATACTCAGACCCGGAAGTTGAACTTTTTCTAAAGAGGCATGCTGAAGGGTTGAGGCGAAATCTCCCCCACCCTGAGCAGGTGCAAAATATACAATATAGCGACCATCTGGCGACCAGAAAAAAGCGAAGGCAGGCTGTGAACTTAAAGGCTCGAGCATTCCCGTTTGAGCATCAAGCAAGCTGATGGGTCCAAAGTAGCTGGGCGCGTTTTTACTCGGGCTCATAATAGCTAGTAAATCTGTTACCGGACTCCAGCTCATAGCTGCAATACCTAGATGGGGCAGTTCTCGCTTGAGCTCTTCTTTGTTGACTCGAGCGTTGTTTTGCAAGACAAGTCTGGTGCCGCTACTATCTTCTGTTGCGTAAGCAATATAGTTTCCCCGATAAGAAATACCTGGTGCCTGAAACCGCCCAGCAGGCGCTAGACTGTTGTTACCCAAGGTATCCCTCACACGACTGCTAAACCCCAGACGCGCCTCGGCACTGTTAAACCCCGTATGCATAAATAAGGTCTGACTATCGCTGCTCCACTGCCAGTAAAAAGGGGAACCAAACGCTAAAATCTTGTCTGAAGCTGTTGCAGAAGCGGTATGCAACGCTAAGGTTCCACTGGCATGGTTAGCAAGAAAAGCAATCTCCTCCGAATTAGGTGCCCAGTACATATAAAAGGGTCCCTCTGCTCTGCTGCGATAAATCTCAGTAGTTGTAGAACCAGCAGTATCCTCAAAAATCTGTAAAAATCCTGACTCAGCGTCTGAGCCAATGGCAGCAAGTTTCTTACCATCGGGTGACCAGGCTGGAAATTGAAATTGCATAGCGCGCTCGCTTAAGACCCTTAGTTCTGACCCATCTGGATTTAGGGTCGCAAGTTGTCCTTGTGGTGTAATAAAGGCGATTCTGGCCTGTGCTACTACTCCCTGGAAAAATAGAAAAGCTGCTAACCCCAATAACACCAAGATAGGATTGTTTTTCATGTTCTCTATCATAGGCTCGGCACAGCCTAGATACTATAGTTCAGCCTTCCTTTTTAGTAAGGTTTGATTACAGTTGCCCAAAGGCTTATACTTCAAACCTTTTATGCAACTTTGAAGTGTAAAAATAATGCCATTCCAATTTGCTCCGAACACTCCTTGGAGGGTAGCGAGTATCTTAATTGGCCTGTCTAAGTTGTTTATAAGCCCAATAAAAAATGACCCGTTTCCAGGTCATCTTTATAGGCTGTAAATTAAGCTTAGTTTAGACTTCGTCCTGTCCAGACACGCTCATCTTGAGAGGTCATGGGTTTAGGGTTTTGTTCTGCCTTTACTTGCGGCACAATGCCTGGACGCTTTAGACCTGCTTTCAAGATATCCTCTGCGGTAATCACACCCAATACACCACCTTTTTCGAGCACGGGTAACTGCGATACTTGATCTGTCAGCATATAAATGATGCAGGTTTCTAAAGAATCACTGGGTCTTACGGTCATGGGGTTTTTGCGCATAATTTCTTTGACTCTGGTTTCACGCGAACGCTGGCCCCAAAGCAGAATTTTTTCTAAACAGTCCCTCTCATGCAAGGTTCCGATAAGTTGTTTTTTCTCGAGCACAATCAGAGAATTTAAGCGACGCTCTGACATAAGGGTCATAGCTGCGTACACGCTAGCTTCCGCACTAATGGAAGGAACATCTTTTAGCTGTTTTTCAAGTACATCCCGTACAGTTTTCATGGTGGTCTCCTATAAAGTTGTAGAACAAGTCGTTGAGACGCTTTCGTTTCTGACCTTAGTCTAAGAGAACTTTGGCGAAACTATGGTGCAAAACGCACAGCTTGGCTCGAGCGCGCAGCTAA
>JAHEBB010000135.1:8286-11981 GCA_024642575.1 Trueperaceae bacterium
CTCAACTCGCCTCGTAAACTTTCTTGAATCAGGCTTTTAACTTTTTCTATGCCCAAGTCACAACTCAAAAGATAACTGAGTTTGCCTAAAGCAGCCTCGGCAGTCATATCAGAACCACTGATTAAACCCGCAAGCTCGAGCTTGCTACCCGCAGCATAATCCTGCATATCCACCCGACCTTTTAAACACTGACTAATGTTGACAATGACCACACCCCTATCTGTAGCCTCTTTTAAAACACTAAGTAAAGCTTCATCTTCAGGCGCATTGCCCGCACCATAGGTCTCCAGCACAACTGCCTGCAAGGGCTTTAATACTAAATTGGCTAACAACTCGGCAGTAATACCTGGAAACAGTCTTAGAGCCGCCACCTGCACATTCTTTAACGTTTGAACCTTAAGATAAGCTTTTGGCTTTGGTAAAATAAGCTCTTTATTTAAGACTATCTCTACCCCTACCTGACCCAATGCTGGCAGATTAGGAGAATCAAAGGCGTCAAATCCAGTCGAAGATACTTTGGTGCTACGGTTACCTCTCAAAAGACGAGCATTAAGATAAATGCAAACTTCTGGAATGGCGTAGTTAGCAGCAATCAGCATGCTTGTAATCAGATTTTCTCGAGCGTCACTTCGCACTTCAACCAAAGGAATTTGCGAACCCGTCAGAATTACAGGTTTTCCGAGGTTCTGCAACATAAAAGATAAAGCCGAAGCTGTATATGCCATCGTATCTGTTCCATGCAAAACGACAAAACCATCATAGTAGTCATAGTTAAGCGCAATATCATCAGCTATCATCTGCCAGTTCTTGGGGCGCATATTCGAAGAATCCAGTAGCGGCTCATATTCATGCAAATCATATTCAGGCATACCCTGGTCATGTAGCTCGGGCATCGCAGCCATCCGCTTTGCCAAATATTTAGGGCTCGGTGCATAAGAGCCTTTTCGCTTTTGCATGCCAATGGTGCCACCGGTATAAGCAATATAAACGCGTTTTTTCCGCATGATCAAAGTTTAGGCTTTTCAAAACCGTTTTACCATTCTTAGCTGTGGGTCAAAATCATTGCTTTATAAACGCGTTCCTAAGCTTTTTACAGAAAGGTAAAGTCTCTACAAAACTCAGAGCTTAACTATCGACTAAGCAATTCTACTGCCATTACAGTTAATTTAAGTGTTGGTTATGAATAAATAAACTTGACAAATATAGACTCATATTTTATACTTTTAAATGTAAAAGTTAGGTGTTAAGCCTAACCCAACTTCACCCAAATAAAGGAGTTTAAAATGGCCTTAGTAAGAATGAATAGAACCCCTATCGCTTTAAACAACAGTCTTTTTGCTGACTTTGATCGTCTTTTTAGCGAATTAGCTAACCCAAGCAAAACTGCGGCTGATGCTTTTAACTATCCCACTGATCTTTATGAAACCGATGAACATGTTGTTCTAGAAATGGCTGTGCCTGGTTTAAAAGCAGAAAACCTTGATATTAGTGTAGAAGATCATTATCTGACCATTAAAGGCAGCTTTAATGAAGAAAGCAAAGAAGAAGATAAAGATCGCCGTTACTGGATGCAAAGCCTTTCACGTCGTGACTTTAGTCGTGGCTTAAAACTGCCTCGTAGTGTAGATGTTGATGCGATTAACGCCAGTGTCGAAAACGGTATTCTTAATCTTAGAATGCCCAAAATAGCCGAAGCTAAAGTTAAAAAAATTGAAATAGCTTAGCAACATTTTCAAACCAATACTTAAGCCCGCTCACATACTGAGCGGGCTTATTAATTTCTATCAGGAAACAAAAAATGGCTAAAGGGCTAAACCGCGACCTCTTCAGCCTTTAATTCATGAATACTTATCTCATCACTAGTTTTAAGCAAATCCTCGGCATCAAGTTTGACTTGCAATGTTTTAGCTATGAGGTCTGCATAAAGACTTGTATAGCTATCACTGGTTTCATCATTTACTTGCTTAAGCTTAACAATAAGCTCATTGACTTCTTGAGTACTTTCTTGAAGCTGTTGAATAAGCCAGCGCTCATGTTCTTTGGCCCTTTCTAAATCAATCATTTTTTACTCCTTCCTTACTTTGGGGAAGTCTGGTTAAAAGAATTTCAAGGCGCTTTTGATGAATACCAATATCTTTTTGCCACTGACGAATACGCTGGAACTTGGGACTATCCTTTTCTAGCTCGTTGGCCATCTTGTCTTCGTGTAGTTTGATAACCTTAATTTCAGCCTAGGCTTGCTGACGGTGTTTTTTATTTTTGCCCACAAGTGCATATTCACTGTGTAAGGAAAGTTAAAGCAATAAAATTGCCCGCCTTTTTCGATAATTAAGAAAATAGAAATCACGCAATAACTGCCTAATACTCCCTGTTAGCTTTGGGTGGTACAGCCTTTTCACCAAAGACTTGGGCTGCTAAATCCCAGATTTGGTCGGGCTCGAGCCCTTTGCCCAAATACGTTTCATTACCTTTCCAGATTTCTACATGCGGGTGCGGGCCGTCTTGCGTGCCCTGTGAAGCTTCAAGCGTACCCGAATTACCAGTTTCACCAATTTTTTGTCCTTGAGCCACCTGCACACCCACTACAATATCTCCAGGAATAGCAGACAAATGAGCATAACGAGAAATAAAACCACCTGCATGCTCAATCCAAACTTGCCGCCCACGCAATTTATCTAAAATTTCAGGTGGCGTGATCTGGCTATTTTTTGCGGCGGCAATAATCTGGTTATACCCTTCTTCTGTTAGCTCAACGTAGTCGTGATCTGCTCTTATGATGGTACCTGCGGCTACTGCCACAATCGGCGTACCGTATGCGATCCCTACACTAACAACCCCACCGTAAAAATCAAAGCCTTCGTGTGTACCATTTCGGTAGGCTCTTAAAGAACCTGGCAGATGCGAGGCCCTTGAGCTAATGGTGGCACCTTCGACAGGTACAATATAACCAAGCGGCCAATCATGGTTAATCGCTTGAGTTGACCAAATCTCGAGGTTTCTAAACAAGGGTGAGGCTCTAACAGGTATACCAGCTACATCGGCAGCCGACTGGCCTTCAGTGTTTTTTATACTGGGGTCTGCGCCCGCGTTTAATAGCAAATAAGGTAAAGTCAGGTTTTCACTATCTCGGGTCGCATACATTAAACTGGTCCAACCCTCAGGCGTCTGAGCATTTACATTGGCTCCAGCTTTGAGTAAAGCTGTAACCAAAGCAGGGTCTTTTACTGTACTAACGGCGTACATCAGAGCAGTTTGCCCCGTCGCATTTGTCGCGTTCACATCGGCCCCAGCAGAAATTTGATTCATCAGTCCAGCAGTATCATCTTGAGCAATAAGATTAAACAAATCGGCTTTGGCTTGTTCGGCTTTAGCCGCTTCACGATTAAAATTAAAAGAAAAAGAAGGTAAAGGTAGCTGCACAATTTTAAGCTGCCATAAAACCAAAACTACCACCACTATAAAAACAAGCAATAACCCTATTCGACGCATAGCTATTACCTTATTAAAGTTATGTGTATAAAGCATTAGAGTTATTTGTCCTGCTAAATCAAATTAGCCTTTACTGGACTTCTTGAGAATGTAGATAGGTACCATCTGCTCAGCCACAAGACAAATTTGAAATATGCCGTCTAGACAAGCTACTTGAAGATAACGCTGTAGCTTCCTATTCTTAAAATGCTATATCAACTAGCAAA
>JAHEBB010000593.1 GCA_024642575.1 Trueperaceae bacterium
CATTCCAGGTTGCTTAAACCCCAAATGCTCATATCTTCGGATAGCTTTGATGTTTCCGTAAAGATAGAAGCTCGTTCAAAAGCTAGATATATTCATTTTCAAGCTCCTCCCTGGTTGCAAAGAAATAAAAATGAGGGTGAATGTTTAAAACAAACCCAAAGTAGTTTCGAGTTTTTATTTTCCAGGGGTAGCATTGAATTAATGTTGGGTAAAGTCGAGGCAGGCAACAGGATGTTCGCCATTCCTGAAGATGAAGAGGCCATAGAAGTTTACTATGTTGTAGATGGTCTGTTTACGCTCGAGCAAGATTCTAAACCCTTATTAAAGTCGGGCGATTATTTTATTGCTCGAGGCTTAAGCCAAACCAAAAGCTGTTTTGCCAATACAGATGTTACCTATATTTATTTTTCAAATTTGGCAAAAAATCAGGGTGTTGAAGGGTTTCACAAAGACCTTATCAAGCTAGCTTCAGAAGTTGAGAAAAAAGATGGTTATACCTCAGATCACTGTAAAAGACTACAAAGGTTATCGGTTAAAACAGGCATGACTTTAGGTCTTGATAGTGAGAAAATGCTTAGGCTAACCTTAGGTGCGCTATTACATGATTTGGGTAAAGTAAAAGTTCCCATCGAAATATTACAAAAACCTGGCAAACTCAGTGCCGAAGAGTGGGAGATTATTAAAGAACACCCGACTGCTGGGCAAGAAATGTTACAAGGAACTGAGCTAGAAAAAGCAGGCATTATTGTAGAACAGCATCATGAAAGATTAGATGGTAGCGGTTATCCTTACGGGCTAAGTAAAGATAATATTCTTACAGAATCTTATATTGTTGCGGTTGCAGATACTTTTGATGCTATGACTACGGATAGACCTTACCGAAAAGCTTTAACTACTGAAGTTGCGTTGGCTGAGATAGAGAGCCTTGCTGATAGACAGATTCCCAAAGAAGTTATAGATGCATTTATAGAAGCGAATGGAGACGAATAATTAGTCATTTCGTCTCCATTTAAGGACTTGCATTTTTAATATTCTTTTGAGTTTTCATAGTGCTTATCCGATAACAACTGGTCTTTGTTTCATTTTGAAGCTCCTTTCAGTTTCAAGTTCGAGAGATTTAGGTTTTAATTACTTATCCGATAACAACTGGTCTTTGTTTCATTTTGAAGCTCCTTTCGGTTTGTTTTTTTCTGCTTCGTTCTTTCTTGAAATAAGTATATAGATTCGTAAAGGACACAAGGTTGCAGGAATTTGGCAAAAAGGTAGCATTTTTGCTTGTTTTTGAAATGTATGGAGTTATGAATTATTTATAAAATACTACCTTTTGAAAACTTGAAAATATAAAGGCTCGAGCTTGAAGGCTCGAGCCTAAAACATAGGTACGTGTAGCTAGTTATCGCGAATAAAGAGATGGGGCTTGCTCGAGTGCCTTAAGACACTCTCGGCAACAGAGCCAAGCACCATACGATTTAACCCTCTACGACCATGCGTACCCATAACAATAAGGTCATAGTTTTCTTCATTTTCTAAAATGGCATCTTCGGGTTTACTGTGCTCTGACAAAATGGTTTTAACCTCGAGCCCGGCAGCCTGGGCTTCTTTGCTAAAGGTACTAAGGATTTGCTCAGACGCTTTTTTTAGATCAGCGTACAGCTCTGGCAAATAGGCACCGACTTCGGGTAAGCCGTAGACATACTGAACTGGGTCTTCAACGGCTGAGAGCAGCGTAAGCTTCGAACCCAAGGTTTTTGCGAGCTCTAAAGCATGCCGAAACGCCATGGTACTGCATTCACTACCATCTACAGGAACAAGGATATTCGCGTACATATTGCCTCCTTTTCCCTCAGTCTAGCAAAGCAGGGTTAAGATACTATTCTATTAGTCCTACAGAGCTGTCCGAGAAATGCGGATGCTTGAAGTTAAGCATTTAGATGTGAAACCAGCTTATTTTTCCAGGCATTGCTTTGCAAAATGGCAAGTAATTTTTCTTTCTGGCTATACAATAGCCAAATGATAGAAGCTCTCATTGTATTTATTTTGATTGTGGCAAATGGGGTTTTTGCGCTTTCAGAGATGTCTTTGGTTTCAGCTAAAAAAGTCAGGCTCGAGCAACTTGCCGATACAGGTAATAAAGGTGCCATAAAAGCGCTCGAGCTTATGGCACGCCCCAATCGTTTTTTATCAACGGTGCAAATAGGCATTACCTTGATTGGTGTTTTGGCAGGCGCTTTTGGGGGCAGTGCCTTGTCGCAGCCTCTGGCAGCTTTACTATCCCAAGTTAGCTGGCTTGCTGCTTATGCCAAGACGATCAGTTTTACCATCGTGGTTATTCTTATTACCTATTTTTCACTGGTAATTGGTGAGCTTGTCCCCAAGCGCATTGCGCTGAGTAACCCTGAGCGCTTTGCCGTAGCTACGGCGGGTCTCATGACGATTATCGCAATCGTAGCCAGACCCTTAGTTAAATTTTTGAGCACCTCTATGAACTTGGTCTTGCGCCTTTTGGGTGTCAACCCAAACAAAATGGAATCGGTGACCTATGAAGAGGTTATTTTACTGTTAGAGCAAGCAACAGAGGCGGGTTTGGTTGAGGCGGCTGAGCAAGACATTGTAGAAAACGTTTTTTTGCTAGGTGATAAGCGTGTTACCAGTGTTATGACCTCACGCCCTGAAATTGTCTGGTTAGATACCGAAAAAACGACTGACGAGATAGAGCAAGATATTCGTAGTACCCCCCATAACCGCTATGTGGTCGCCGATGGTGATCTTGACCATGTAAGGGGTATGGTGCTGGTGAGAGATTTGCTGCTTTCAGGTTTTCCTAAAACCTTAGATTGGGAAGCTGTGCAAACGCCTCTTTATATTCCTGAAACCATGACCATCTTAAATTTGCTCGAAGAATTTCGCATAAAACGGCAACATATGGCGCTCATTATTGATGAATATGGCAAGGTAGAGGGACTGGTCACCGTAACTGATTTGCTCGAGGCTATGGTGGGTGATTTACCTGATAATGATGAAGGCGGTAACCCTTTAGCGGTTCAGCGAGATGATAAGTCCTGGCTGATTGATGGGCTTTTAACTATGGATGAGTTTCAAAATCTACTTAATCTTGAGCAACTCCCCGAAGGCTCAGGGAGTACCTTTCAAACGGTGGGTGGGTTTATGCTTTCAGAGCTCGAGCATATTCCAGAAGC
>JAHEBB010000594.1 GCA_024642575.1 Trueperaceae bacterium
GCTCGAGGTTGGCAAGCAGATCAAAAATCAGCTAAGTTGGTTTCATGCTTGACCTCCTGAATTGGCAATACAAAAAGATACCCCAAGTTTTGAAACTTGGGGCAACAGATTTTTTGTTGCAGCGCAACACTTTTTTTGTTGCGCAATTGAGATGGGTGAACTATAAGCTTCCTATAAGGTTCAATTTTTTAGCTTAGAAACAGTTCGCGCACCATCCAGCAAAAGCAGTTTGGCTAGAAATAACGAGAATTAGCGAAATGATAAAGAATTTTAGGTATGCACGACGTGTAAACATAAGAAAACCCTTTCAATTGGCAATCAAGATCAGAGTATTGGGTAAATGTCAGGATTGCTTAATGAAAAAGTATAGGTGAGAGATTCTTACAAATTTGGCACGATTGCTTTTAAATGCTCATTTTGTTGTAAAAGGTGCTTAGCAGATTCTGTTATATAGCCATCGTTTTCAACCTGGCGCAAACCTCGATAAAGCGCACCGATGTTTGTAAACTCATAATCTTTCAAACCGACTTTTTCAAGGCTCTTTTCAAATCTAGCTTTATTAATAGTATAACCCGTTTTTGAACTAACAGCCTCTTGAAATGCTTTATTATCGGCACAAAGACCATCTTGTATTAAAGCTTCACGCACCAAGGGAGGTAGGCTAGCAAGCTTTTCACCTGCCTTATAAATACCACCTTTTTTAGGGTCATCAATAAGCATAAAAACAAACATGTATGCTGACTTAAATGAATCGAGCAGATGCGAGACCAGAGCTAGACCCAAAGGAAAGATTCTTGCGGTAAAGGGTAGAAAGAAGTCCAGGTTGGGTAATGTTACAGCACAATGTTCAAGCATTGCCAGGATATATTTTAGCTCAGTTTGCTTAGTTACAGATCCGATTTTACTATAAAGCTGAAGAAGTAGTAATGACCAATAAAGCTGTGCTTCAGGATTGGTTGGCTGATACTTACTTAGTAAATGTGCGATAGCTACCAAGCTTCCCATACCCGATTCAGCATCTCTATATGCTTTTAAGCCTTCAATCAACCGTACTTCCTCATTACTTATATAACCAATCTGACACAGATTCATTGCAGCTTCCACATTGCACTCGCTCATAAGGCTATCAAAGCGTTGCCTAACTTGTTGCTGAAGGGTATTTTTTAAGCCTTTGAAGTTAATCGGCTCTAATACTACGCTTTCACCTAGGGCAGTATTAACCTCTTCAAGTAACATTGAAATAATTTGTTGACGTCTAGAAAGCCCTAGCTCAAAAGCAATTGCCTGCTCCCAATGAAGGTATTTTTGAGCCAGTCTCGGTTCATTTCGGTGAGTATATAAATAGCCTGCAATAGCTTCATACATACGCATTCTTCCCTCGGAGTTGAGCAGAGAGGGTTCGTCTGTTAGTTCTATATCAAGCATCTTTTCAAAGCCTTTAATGTTGCCTATGGACAATAAAATACTCATGTAAATACTCTGGCTTAGTAAGTTAGGGGTTTTATTCACTTCTACCTTGATAACTTCTAATGCATTTTGAAACTGGTTTTGCGAATATAGGTACTGGGCATAGCGGCATCGTTCTATATGTCCTGAAAAGTGTTTAAGCAGACTCAAACGGTGCCAATCTGACTCATCATTGGCCAAGTTATCGAAGGCTTTTGGATCACCAAGAATAGGTAAGAGGTCATTACCTAGCCAATAGTTGTAAACCGCATCAAAAGCACTCGATGCCAGCAAAACTCTGAATCCTTCAATACTTAAATCAGTTATAGGTCTGGTCCTAAGAAGAGCATTGACTTCTGTGGTCTTCCCCATTTGCAAGAAAGCGTGTGCTTGGAGGGTTAAGCAAACAATTTGAGCATCAACCCCAAAGGTTTGGTGATTTATGTCGGTAAGCAGCTCGATTACTTTCAGCGAGTCAGTATTCGAAAAATACAATGCCTGAGCAATTAGCAAATCTGCGCTGATTTCTCTTTGACTCAAGGTCTGATTGTTAAGTAATGCTTGGGCAAGGTCATTTTGACCAGTTTTCAATAGTAGCTTTAGATAATTTAACAACAGAGTACCTGGAATAAGGTTTTTAATTAGGTTTAACTTTTGGCAGTCTTCAAAATTTTTCTGATGGTAGTAAAGAGCCTTAGCTAGCACGCCTTTAGCCAACCAGTAATCCCCTAATGTAGCTCTAGCATTAAAGGTAACATCGGTTTGCATGTGCTCGAGATTATTACTTAATATCCCAACCCATTTTTCTGCATCCTCCAGGCGATTTACCAAAATCTGATTATAAAGCAGGTTATTACAATTGGATAAGTAGAATTGCCAGTCAATTTGGAATGACCTTTGAGCGACATCCAGAAGATCATCAAAACAGCCTAGGCTTGCTCTAAAGCGACCCTGACTCCCATACAAATAGCCAAGCAAGTTTTTACTTTGCAGATAATTAAAATGATTCTCGCTTGTTTTTGCTACAATACAGGTGGCTTCAAGATCAGTAATGGCTTCTTCAAGTTTGTTTTCAGCTAAAGCAAGTGCATAAAGATATTGAATAAAGTGGCTTTCCTCTAAGGCTTTAGCTTTTTTTATTTCTGCTAGTTTTTCAGGCATCTGTAGATAATGGGATGCGTAAAAAGCTCTTAAATTTGGAGCTTCATGGTTGACGAGGATTTCCTGAACGATTTCAAGCATGGGCTCATCTTTACGCAAACGATAGGCTGTTCTAAAACGCCAAAAAAGGGTTTCGGGCAAGGTTTTATATGGCTCTGGTAATGACTCTAATAAAACATTCAGCTTTGCATAATCTCCACGTATTAGGTAAGCGTCACCTGCTTTAGGCAATAGGCATTCTACTTCTTCAGGTTTAGTTTGAATAGCAAGTTCTAATGCTTCTGGCCAGCGCCCCAGGGCCTTTAGGTTAGATAACGTTATGCTCATTGGAAAACCCCATTTACCTCTTCTTTTTTAAGGATAAATAGTATAGGGAATCAGATTCATTCGTCAATACTTTTCGCATAAGAGATTTGCTAAACTAAGCTCGAGTACCTAGGTACTCATCTCCTCTCTGACACCCCAGCTCTCCCCCAGCTGGGGTTTTGTATGGTGTTCAGTGCAAGATAGCTAAAGCATCCTCATCGCTGACAAAGTAAGAAGGGGTATCCGTTTGGATTTCATGTCTTGATTGTTCAGCTAGGG
>JAHEBB010000595.1 GCA_024642575.1 Trueperaceae bacterium
TGGTCTTGATGGTAGCGCTCAGCAATAGCTTCAAAAGAGGGGCCAACAAGGGTATTTTTTAAGTCATGGCAGTTGGTGCAACCGCGCTTGAAGACCAGCTCCTTGGGAGTAAAGCTGAGACTGGGGCTAAACCTTGCCTCTTGAACTGAGGTTTTTACGGGCTCAGCTTGAGGTCGATTTTGCATAAAAAGCAAATAGCCGAGCGTTAAGGTTGTTATAAACAAGAGAATGAGAGCCACAGAAAGAAACCGTATCATGCCTAAAAATTCTTTCTTTTAAAGCTGCGTAAACCCAGATAAACAGGCAGACCAGTCCAGATAAGTAATGATCCTAAGCTTGCCAAAATGCCCAGATTGCTACCAAAATAACGCTGGAATACGGCACCCGTGTAGCCCATGAGGGCAGCGGTATCGAGTTGCAATAGGACGAGAATCCGTGAAAGATCAATTGGGTTAAAGAGACTCAAAATGATGAGGCTGCGCTCAATCGGATAAGCCTGCATCAGAATGCTAAAAAGTAACAAAAGACCATCATAGATCATAGTCATGCCTAGCCAGACTCCAAGCGCAATCCCTAGTGCTTTTACGCGCTCTTCGTTTAGTAGACCAATCCAAAAAGCAAGTGCAGAAAAGATAAGACTGACGAGTGTCCCAGCAACCATAAGGCTTGCAATCACTCGCCAGTCTGCTCCTTGCCGCACGCCAGCAAGCAAAAAGGGCAGACCACTGCCTAGCAAGAAAGCTGCTACCAAGGGCAGCGCTAGGCCAGAAAAATGACCCAAAAAGACGCTGCTGCGCCCAATTGGTTGGGTCAAGATAAGTTCGACAAAATCACGGGTATAGTAATAGTAACTAAGGCCAAGAACCAGGCTAATTAAGGGAACGACCAGTAAAACCAGATTAAGGGTACTTAAGACAGCCTGATTGGCGTCACCACCAAAGTACAAGAGGCCAGAGGTGACAGCGAGAAAAAACAAAGTGTAAATAATAATCCAGCGACTTCTTAAAAGATCAAAAAAGCCGTACTTCATAACTTTTAAAGCTGATTTCAAAGCTGAGCGCCTTTTGGCTCTAGGCTCGAGCGTTGTTTGGGGGTGCGAGAGAATCACAAGGCACGTCCTTCCATAAGTTTGGCGATAGCACGCTCAAGCTTTTGCTCCCCTGTACGCTCGCGAATCTCAGCCAGAGTGCCTTGAAAGACAATGTGACCCTCAAGTAGAAACAACACTTCATCGGCGAGTTCTTCTAATTCGCTCATCACATGGGAAGTTAAAATGATGACTTTGCCGCGCCGTTTTTCTTCTAGAATTTTGTCTTTCAGACGGCTGCTAGCCAGGGGGTCAAGCCCAGCACTGGGTTCATCTAAAATAAGTACAGGTGGGTCAAACAAGAAGGTTAGTACGGCGCTGACTTTTTGCCGCGTACCTCCTGATAGGACCCGAAGCGGTTTATCAAGCTGCGGTCCGAGTTGAAAATAGTCAATTAAGGCGTGTAATCTGGGGCTTTTTTCATCTCGTAAGTCTTGCACCCAATTTAAAAGTTCGATAGGTTTCAAATTATCGGGAAACTGAGCTTTTTGAGGCATGTACCCAATCTGAGCGCGGCTAACAGGATTTTGAAAAGCGCTTTCGCCATTGACGAGAATCTGCCCATCATCAGTCAAAACCAGACCTAAAATACTTTTCATAAGCGTGGTTTTACCTGAGGCGTTTGGGCCAATCACGGCGGTTATTTTCCCTACTTCAAATCTGGCACTTATACCTTTTAAGACCTCAAGATTGCCAAAGGTTTTGCTTACTTGCTTAAGACTTACCATAAGACTCTCCTCATGAGTGGTCGATCATCTTCAATGGCTTTTGGCGTAAAGATCGGTAAAATGCGCTCGGCATAGTCCATAAATTGCTCCAGAGGGCTACGCATTAAAATCATGGTTTGCGGATAATTCTCGACAGTCAAGGCAAAGAGTCTGACTGGTCGATAAGGTACATCGCCAAAGCCATCATGATTAAGGTCATAACCCTGGTAAGCTTCCCAGTAATTTTCTAAAAAAGCGTTGTAACTGCGATTAGCATTGGTCGTAACATCAAAACTGTTGCCATAAAAATTGTTATGGGCAATGGTTACACCCATCGAGCTACTTAAAATACGAAGGGCATAGCCGTTATGGCTAAAATCATTAAAGCTAATATCGGTGCGGTTGGCACCATCAACATAAATACCGACACTGTTGTCATGAAAGACATTGTTGTAGAGACGGCTGTCATTGATTTCTTTGAGGAGTAGGCCATAAATAGCGCTGCCCCAATTATCCTCAAAATGGTTTTGGGTCATTTCGATGTTTTTCGAGTACATAACAGCTACCCCTGCGCCGTTGGCGCGAAACCGATTATTGCGAAAGATATTGTTGTTTGAGTACATGAAATGCAGCCCGTAGCGCAAATTTGCTTCGCTAATGTTGTTTTCAATCAGGCTATCTTTGACAAACTCGAGATAAACTCCGTCACGTTGCCCACTCAAGTAATTGTCTTTGACCACAATCTCAGAACAGTCCCAGAGGTGAACGGCATTGCCTGAGAAAGATTCAGAAGTGGCGTGAGCCTTAACCGTATTATGAAGTACCTGGCAGTGCTTAGTTTTACCCAAATAGATTGCAAAAAAGTTGTTTAAAAAGGTATTGTTTTCAATCAGACAATTTTCAACCTCGAGCGTTTTTAGAGCTGCCTGATCAGCGGTATGGCTAATACCTGCATTCTGAAAAGTAAAGCCCCGCACCGTGACATCACTGGCAGTAATGGTCAAGATTTCAACCTTGCCTTCGCCGTCTAAAATGGGCTGATTTAAACCCTCGAGCGTCAGGGGTTTATCTACCAAGATAGTTCCTTCGGTGTAGCTGCCGCCATTCACCAGAATTTTGTCGTGGGGATTTGCCTGAGCGATAGCCGTCTTTAAGCTTGTTAAGCTGCATGTAGGACAGACTTCGAGCGTGCTTTGTCCATATACCCAAGTCGTGCCTAACAAAGCCGTGCCTAACACCAAGAGAATGCCAACTAAGCGTTTCATGCAAATTTCGCCTCTCGAACAACTCTGGCTAAATCGGTAAAACGAAGTTTTTGACCGCTATACTCGGTTTCGGCTTCATCTCGTTTAGTCTCACTGGCAAAAGCAGTTAGACCTACGATCATAGGGCTGC
>JAHEBB010000596.1 GCA_024642575.1 Trueperaceae bacterium
GCTACTAGCTCGCTGCTTCTGGAAGCGCCCAAAGGTTAGAAAAGCAGGTCATCGCCCCTAAGGAGAAAGAGACTGTTCGTAAGCCTAGTGGGAATACACTTTGCCTACGATGGTGCTCAGATTAGCAAAGAGATTCTCACAGTTCTCTTACTTTTAGCTTAGCTGATGAACTAAAAAAATAGCCCAATGTTCCAAGTCATTGGGCTATTAATCGGGAGGTCATGCAGCGTATCTAAAACGCTTGTATTGCTAAATCTAGTCTAGCTCTAAAGCTCTTACAAAAATCTGACCTTAATAAAGATCATGGTCTGCTTAGGTATAAGCTAAAAAAACAAGCCCCCCTGAGGGTGAGTCGAGGGTAAGGGCTTGGTTTGAGGGGCTGATGGCTGCGCTGCTAAAGACAGAATGAAAAGGGCAGTTGGCCAGCCCCTAAAGTCTAAATTATTTTTAGGAGTTTAGGCAAAGAAAGACCCCTGATAGGATCAGGGGTAAAGTCTTCATAGAGTTCCACTATAGGCATAGGTTTTTCAAATCAGTGTGAAAAAAATAAAATGGACTTCGTACCCCGACCAAGAAGTACGAAGTCAAGTCGAAGAAGTGGGTTTGGGGAATCATCTCACGGCATAAAGTAGGCGGGATAAAAAAGATGTTTCACCAAGGGAAGCATATCTTTTCTAGCTCGAGCTTCATCGACAGCTATCACAGCAGCGTTAAGTTTTAGCAGAGAGCTTCATTGCTAATGAACGTCTCTTGTGTTTGAAACCGTTTTAGCTAAAGCCCGCTTAGTGAGTCCCAGTAAGTAGGAGAGTCGCCCCTCCCACTTCTGGGACTCACTAAGCGTCTATCAACCACACACAACTGCTTTGATGAGTGGACTATGAGGGCTTAGCGCTTGTTTTTCTTCCGATCAGGGTAAAGGGCCTAGAATAATAATTATGTAAGACTGAATAGGTCAAACTGAAACGTGGATGCAGCAAAATAATTTCTATTTTAGAATCATGGGTTTCAATATTTTTGTTTGAGAGTAGGTATGAATCAAACCTCAACATTGGGGTAGCTGCAAATATATGAAGGGTTTTCACCTATGATGGATCTTGATCTTACCAGTCGTGCCCTTGAAGTATTTAAACGGCGTATATTTTCAGTTGTCTACTTCTTTGCCATACTAACCCTGGTACCAAGCTTTAATCTTCGCAATAATGTCCTTAGCTCGGATCTAGATCAAGTTGTAACCCCCTTTGTCCTTGGCTCTGAAATTTTCTTGTTACTGTTACTGCTCCTATCAAATCGTGGCCTGAAACTAGCAGGACATATGCTTTTTATTATTCCAAGTGTATTTTTGACATTAAAACTTTATATTTTATTAGGTAGTTCTCAACTAAACGATATCAGTGTGGGAATTTTTCTGATTATACCTTGGGCAATCTTTACCCATCTATACAGTTATCTGGTTTATGGTTCGAGGTTTGGACTTTTTATGTCCTCGCTCTTCTTTTGTTTACAAATGGCAGTTACCCTTTATGCCGGGGGGTTTTTTGGCCTTAAGGAAGCTATTGAAGATAATGAAGTAACAGCGCTATTTAGCTTACACTTAACTAGTCTTATGGCAACGCTCCTGTTCTATCTTTATAGCAAAGTTCTAGAACGTCACTCAGAAGCTTTTTATAGCGCAAAGACGGTTGCAAAATTAGCAACCGTTGATTCCCTTACCCAATTACCTAACCGTATGGCGTTCCAAGAATTTCTAAGCCAAGTTCTAAAGCAGGATTATGCCCTAGCTGTTCTGTTTATTGATTTAGATGGGTTTAAAACAGTGAACGATAGCCTAGGTCATGATATAGGCGATAAATTGCTTAAAAAAGTTGCTGAGCGATTGAAAGCAAGCGTTGACCCTAGCGATTATGTTGCACGCCTAAGCGGAGACGAATTTACCGTAATTTTGTTTGACGCAGTGACTCAGGAAAAGGCATGTATGGTTGCGAAAAAACTTATTAGTGCTATCAACGAAGCCTTTATAATAGATGATCAAAATCTCTATCTTGGTGCAAGTATTGGCATTAGCCTGGCACCTAATCAAGGTAATGAGGCAAGCAGTTTGCTTACTAAAGCAGATACTGCTATGTATAGGGCAAAGCGGACAGGGAAAAATCGCTGTGAGATTTACTCTGAGGATATTGCCAAGCAAACTCTATGGCATTCCGAACTAGAACAACAGCTTTATAAAGCCTTAAAGGAAGACGCCTTTAGTCTGCATTACCAACCTATCTATGACTTGCAAAAGAATCGTATTTGCGGTTTTGAAGCCTTATTACGATGGCAAAATCAAGAAGGTAGGTTTATACCGCCCCAGGACTTTATCCCCATTCTCGAAAAGAATGGCATGATAGTTCCGGTTGGTAAGTGGATCACCCAAAACGCATGTCAGCAAGTCAAGATTTGGCAAGAAGCTGGTTTTGCCGAGATCTATATTGCCATCAATGTTTCTGCTATGCAAATGCTTCAACCTGATTTTGCTTTGATGATACAGAAAAATCTGGCTGAATATGACTTAACTCCTCAAGCCCTGGAGTTAGAAGTTACTGAGAGTGTAGTAGTAAATCCTTGTGCCATTGAACAATTAACTTATTTGCGTAATATCGGCATGAAGGTAGCGGTTGATGATTTTGGTACAGGCTATTCTTCATTAGCCTATTTGCAACGCCTACCTATTGACATTATTAAGATTGATAAGCGTTTTGTCGATGAGCTTCTAGACGCCGATTCTTTAGAAACAGCCAACCTCACTAAGATCATTGTTTCCCTAGCTGAAGCACTTGCTAAAAGTACGGTTGCCGAAGGGGTAGAAACCAAAGAACAACTTAGGCTATTAAGAGAACTTGGGTGTCAAAAAGTACAAGGTTATCTTTTTTCGAAACCGCTAACGGCTGAAGAGGCATCGCGCTGTTTAGAAAAACATTTTGAAAAGGTTGAGGGTCATTCACTAGTCAGGTTTTGAACTAAATTTTTAGATTCAGGAAGTCATAGAGAGATGGACCCCTTTGCTTGGACAGCTTTTCGATCAAATTTAGGAAAGCTAAGAACAAGGTCTGGGTGTAAATGTAGTGCTTCAAAAAAGCGAAACCATTTCATGGTAGAAGCTTTTAAGGAGCAAGAATGGGAAAGATCAAGTCAAGAAGTTGGAGT
>JAHEBB010000136.1 GCA_024642575.1 Trueperaceae bacterium
GTTACATTTGCTGCCTAGTACCAAAACTTGACGTCTCATGCCCTTTAGACTAAAGGTATGGATTTAAAGATTAATGGTCAGGTCTACTCGAGCCAGGCCGAAGCGTCAGATATGCTGCTTTGGGTCATTCGAGATGAATTAGGCTTAACAGGAACCAAGTTTGGCTGTGGTGCAGGTATTTGTGGTGCATGCACCATTCATGTAGATGGTGTGGCGATGCGCTCATGTGTAACTCCGACAGTTGCGGCTGAAGGCAAGGAAATAAAAACGGTTGAAGGTTTGGCTGGCTTTGAAAATGATGCCGAAGTCTTGCACCCCATCCAAGAAGCATTTATTGAGGCGCAGGTTCCCCAGTGTGCCTGGTGCATGAATGGGCAAATGATGACCGCCGCCGCCTTTTTGGCGCAAAACCCAAAACCAAGTGAAGCTGAAATTATTCAGGCGATGGGGCAAAACTATTGCCGCTGTGGTTGCTACGCGCGTATTAAAGTGGCTGTTAGTCGAGCAGCAGAGCTTATGGAGCAGGGCTAATGGCAAAGAAAAAGAAAACCGAGCTTCAAAATTCTGAAACAAAGCGCCGCTGGCGCATGTCTAGGCGAGGGTTTTTGATAAGCCTGGGGGTTATTGGCGGTGGCGTTGCGCTAGGTTGGCGTTTTGGTTTACCAGCTATGCAGCTGAATATTGCTAACGGCCTTGAAAAAGGCGGCGCACCTAGTAGTGCCGAGGTTAGTCCAGATGCTTGGTTTGAAGTCAATCCTGATAACACCGTTTCGCTTTACCTTATGAAAGTGGAAATGGGGCAGGGCGTTCACACGGCGCTGGCGCAAATTGCGGCTGAAGAGCTCGAGCTACCTTTTGAAAATCTTCGCGTGCTTTCTGCCAGCACAGCCAAAGGTATAAAAGATGGTTTTGGTACGGGTGGAAGCACGACCATTAGCTCACTTTTTACCCCTCTAAGAGAGGGTGCAGCTACGCTTAGAGAAATGCTGCAAGGCAAAGCCGCTGAAAAATGGGGCGTGGAAGCAGCCAGTCTTTTTGCCATGAAGGGCAGTTTTGTCAAACAGAGTAATGCTGCTGAAACCATGACCTATGCTCAAGCTGCCGAAGGGGTCACAGAGTGGCAAGTCCCCAAAGAAAAGCCAGAGCTGAAAGCCAAAAAAGAGTTTGCGGTGATAGGTCAGCCTTTACAAAGGGTTGATTTTAAGGAAAAGCTGACAGGGCGTGCAGTTTATGGATATGACGCCAGGGCTGAGGGAATGCTTTATGGCGCTGTGGCAAGGCCACCGCGTTTTACCGCAAGTTTAAAACAAGCTGCTGAAGGTACTGCCAGAGCCGTTAAAGGCGTAATAGATGTTGTTATCAAAGACGATTTCGCGGGTGTGGTTGCTACTTCAAGGGCAGCAGCTTACCGAGGTGTAGAAGCCTTAGAACTCGATTGGGATTTGGGCGAAATCTATCAACAAGCTGATATTGAAGGTTTAACCCAGGTTAAATCTGGATCAGGTGTGGTGGTG
Source organism: Trueperaceae bacterium (assembly GCA_024642575.1). Classification (GTDB taxonomy): domain Bacteria; phylum Deinococcota; class Deinococci; order Deinococcales; family Trueperaceae; genus JAHEBB01. Next base: position 1,515 of record JAHEBB010000136.1, read on the forward strand.
CAAAAAGAAGGCCGCGTAGCGCCAAATTTAAAAAAGGGCAAGCTTGTAAGAGCTGAGTACCATAGCCCGATGGCAGCCCACTCGCACCTCGAGCCTCAAGCAGCATTGGTTGATGTAAAGGCAGACAAAGTGGTGGCCCAGGTATCGACCCAATCGCCTGAACTTGTAAGAAATGAAATTGCTGAGGTTTTAGGTCGCAAGAAAGAAGCCGTTGAAGTTACGGCAACCTATTTAGGTGGGGGTTTTGGCAGGCGGCTCAATGTCGAAGTGGCAATAGAAGCAGCGCGTCTTTCGCAGGCTGTAGGGAAGCCTGTACATGTGGGTTGGAACCGAACTGAGGAGTTTCGCAATGGTTATGTAAGACCCCCAACACATAGTGTTTTAGAAGCTTCACTGGATGACAACGGCAAAATTATAGCTATTCGTCATGAACTTGCCAGTGGCGATGTTGCCTTTCCTTTTTTCCCTGATTTCTTAAAGACGATCTTTGGCGCTGATTTTGGTGCCTGGCGTGGTGCTAGGTTTCACTATGAAGGCATTGAAAACCGTGAGCTTTTATCACAGCGTGTTAAATTACCGCTTAAAACAGGCTGGTGGCGAGGGCTTGGTTTACTTGCCAATACCTTTGCTATTGAAAGCTTTATGGATGAATTGGCTGCTGAAGCCGGGCAAGATGCGCTCGAGTTTCGATTACGTCATTTATCAAACTCAGAGCATGATCAGCGGCTCAAGCGTGTTTTAGAATCTTTGGCTGATGCCGCAGGTTGGGGCAAACCTTTGCCAGAAGGACACGCCCACGGCATAGCCTGCTCTACCGATGCCCAAACGATTTGTGCTCAAGTCGCTGAAGTGTCTATTGAGGCTGGGAAAATACGCATTCATAAGATGACTGCGGCGATTGACCCTGGGCTTATCATTAATCCTGATGGTGTTAAAGCCCAAACACAAGGTTCCATTGTTATGGGTCTGAGCTCTACCTTTTTTGAAAAATTAACCATACAAGATAGCCAGTTTGCGCCAGAAAACTTTGACACCTATCCCCTTATTACCATGAAAGAAACCCCCGAGATTGATGTCATCTTTCTAGAAAGTGGCGATAAGCCCTTTGGTATGGGCGAGCCGCCGCTTGGCCCAGTGGCAGCGGCAGTCGCCAATGCTGTATTTGCTTTGACGGGTCATAGGTTAAGAGATTTACCGCTCGAGCTTAGAGTCATTTAGGTGGATAAGCTGCACAAGCGATACAAGGGAAGCGATTCTTGAGGCGGTATCTGTTTCTACTCGCTGAATAGTTCTGAACCATTAGTATCATCCAAATATTAAGAAAGCTGAGCTGTTGCCCAGCAATCATAGTCACCTCCTCTAATTCAAGACGGCTTTCATTTATTTCCAAGGGAATTAAACGAAATTGGTACGAGCGTATGTAAATCTTCTCACTATTAATATATAAGGTGTGATAATTTTTATCAGCTCGGGAGGTAATAGATATGGTTAGAGTGTTGAAATACTTGGTGATATTAAGTGCTTTTCAGATAGCTTTTTCAGTCTTAGCCCAAGATGAAGGCTTATATGCGCCGGCCCCGCCAGCCGATGCCGCTTTTGTTCGTATTATTAATGTGAGTCAAGATACTTTGGCTTTGACTATTGGAGATATGCCTTATGGAGATCTAGCTTTTACTGAAACGTCACCCTACCGAGTTGTTATACAGGGAGATCGAGCGATTCAAGCAGGTTTATTGAGTCAGGAATTTAGTGTAGAAGTGGGCAAATTTTATACGGTAGCTGTAACGCCTGACAGTATAACTATCCTTGAAGACAAGGCAAATGAAAATAGGGCTAAAGCCTTATTAAGTGTTTATAACCTTAGCGATATTGAAACTGTAGATTTAAAAACTGCCGATGGTGCAACCGATGTCATTCTTGGTGTGGCTAAAGGTAGTGAATCAAGTATCGAAGTAAACGGGATTTCTGTTGCCTTAGGTGTTTTTAGTAACGGTCAAGCACTTCATACTTTTGATGAGGTTAGTTTAGAACGTGGCGCAGCCTATAGCACTATCGTCTTGGGCACAGCCGATCGCCCAACGGTCATCTGGGTACAAAGCGAAACCACAACAGAATAGTTTGAAATAAACCAAGTTATGAAAACAATATATTTACCAAGGGTTAGGGGTTAGAGCTAAGATGGTGTTTTCTACCAGTATCTTCCTCTTTTTGTTCTTACCTATTTTTTTAGCCGTTTACTATCTTTTACCTTTTAAACTCAAATCTGTCTGGATTCTCATAGCAAGCTATGTTTTCTATGCCTGGTGGCGCTTGGATTTTGCCATATTATTCTTTATAACCATGCTTTGGAGCTACCTTGTCGGTAGAGTCATTGCTACCAACAAAGATATAAACCCTAGTAAAGCTCGCTCAGCAATGATTATGGGTACTATTGGCAACCTTGCAACTCTGGGTTACTTTAAATACTTTAACTTTGGCGTAGATAGCTTAAATACCCTTTTGACAGGTCTTGGTGCATCGCCCTTACATACTTGGAATGTCATATTGCCGATTGGCATTTCATTTTATGTTTTTCAAGCAACCAGTTACTTTATAGATGTCTACCGAGGAGACGCACCCGTCGCCAGAAACTTCTGGGATTTGAGTGCTTTTATTGCTCTCTTCCCTCAACTGGTAGCAGGACCAATCCTGCGCTATAAAGATGTTGCCGATCAATTTTATGAACGTAGTCATACCTTTGAAAAGTTTTCTGAGGGCAGCATTCGCTTTATGGTTGGCTTTTGCAAAAAAGTCCTGATTGCCGATGCTGTGGCACCTCTAGTCACTCTAAGTTTTGGCCAAAGTGACCCTACTATGGCCGACGCCTGGTTAGGTGCACTAGCCTATACCATACAACTCTATTTTGATTTTTCAGCTTATTCAGACATGGCTGTTGGCATTGGCCTCATGATGGGCTTTAGATTTATGGAGAACTTTAATCATCCGTATATATCACAAAGCATTACAGAATTTTGGCAACGCTGGCATATTTCTTTGTCTACTTGGCTTAGAGATTATCTTTATATACCCTTGGGTGGTAACCGAAAAGGCATCCGCAGGACTTATATTAACCTTATTCTTGTCATGCTTTTAGGTGGTCTTTGGCACGGGGCTAACTGGACCTTTGTAATATGGGGGGCATGGCATGGTGGCATATTGGCTATAGAGCGTTTTTTAGCCAAACCAAAGCGGTGGAAAACGCTTCCCGCTTTTATAGCCATCCCACGAACACTCTTTTTAGTCATTATTGGCTGGGTAACATTTAGAGCAGCCAATGCTTCAGATGCATTTGGTTTTTATGCTGGCATGTTTGGTTTTAATGGTTTTGCTCTCAGTGAATCTATCCGCTGGCAGCTTTCAGGCTACGCCTTAAGTATGCTTGTTATCGCATTCATGCTTGTTTACCTTGCTCCCTGGTGGCGCGCAATTGTTCAGACTGCTCCAAAATTTCGGCAGGCAAGATTTTATACCTTTCATATGATGATTATTCCCCTATTCATTTTAGCAACCTTACGTTTGTCAGCCCAAAGCTTCTCACCCTTTCTTTACTTCCAATTCTGATGATAGATACTCACGTACAAACACGCATGCCCAAATCTCAGAAACCTGTTTATACCTGGCTACCTGCCTTGTTTATGATTCTTTTCTTTGGTCTTGGTTTTATTGCTGCTTTGGTTAATCCCTCAACCTTTACATCACCTGAGGGTAAAAGCATAATCAAAGGTGAATGGACCAGTCTTTATGAAAAGGAATTTGATAAGGCGTTAGGGTTTAGACAGTTTGCCATTGATGCTTGGGGGATCATAGAGTATGGACTTTTCAAACAAGGTCGTGAAGGCGTTCTTGTAGGCAAAGATGGTTGGCTTTTTACTAATGAAGAATTTTTAGATTATTCAGATTCTGCAACGGCCTTTCAAGAGAAAGTAAGTCTGGCGATAAAAGCCAAAGAAGTCTTAGCTGAGCAAGGAATTAACTTTGTTGTTGCAGTTATTCCAGCGAAAGCAAGGGTTTACCCTGAATTCTTAGGTCGGTATAAGTATCCTAGTTATAAAGAAGCTGTGTACCAAACATTTATTGCTACTTTAAAGGAAAAGGGTATTTCTGTTGTAAGTTTGCTCGAGCCTCTTCAAGAAGCGAAACAAGAACAGGCTGTTTTCTTAAAAACGGACACGCACTGGACACCCTTTGGGGCAAGTATAGCTGCCCAGACAATAAGTAACTATATAGACAACCAATTTTTATTACCCAGTTTTGATTCATCTGATTTTGAAACGTCAATGTTAGGAGATATAAGCCATAAGGGAGATTTACTTAGCTATCTTCCCTTAGGCAACTTCCAAGAAAAGCTTGGGCCTAAGTTTGATGATTTAGCTGAGCAAGTTACAGAAAAGAATGAAAGTGGGTTAGGTCTTTTTGGCGATGAGACTATTCCAGTCACGCTAGTAGGCACAAGTTACAGTGCCAATGAGTTATGGAACTTTGCTGGTTATCTTAAACAAGAACTTGGGGCAGATGTCTTAAATATGGCTGATGAGGGTCAAGGCCCTGTTGTACCCCTTGAAACCTATCTCGAAAGTCAAGAGTTAAAAGATAATCCCCCTGAACTTGTTATTTGGGAAGTCCCTGAACGGTTTTTGGAGTTGGCTTATTCATCAAAAGTTGGGTTTTAATCTTAAGTAGTGTGAAGCCTCGAGGAGAAAATATGAAAAAATTAGTTACCTTTGCCTTACCAATATTAGTTCTTTTCTATGGATGGGTATTCGGCCAACCATTACCTGCTTTGAGCTATGGTTTTGAGAGCCAGGTTTATTTAGATAAATGGCTAAATCAATCACCTTTTTATCCGATAGAATTTTTTCAGTGGCAACTAGAAAACGTTAGTGAGAGCCAAAGTTTGATTACTTCACATGCAAACATCAAGGGAAGTTATAGATTTTTACCTCAAAGTAATGTATTTCTTCGAAATGAGGATGTTTCAAAGTTTAATGACCAGTTTACTAAAACCTCTGTGTCATTTGAAATTTGGTTTAAACCTTTCTCCTTATCGGGTAAACAGGTTATCTATGAGTTTGGGGGCTCTGGTGAGGGTACTTCATTAACCCTCAATCAATCTAGCTTAGATTTTGTTGTTAAAGATAAAGAACTTAGTTCTGGCATTAGCATTCCACTTACTAACAATTTAATCGAAGACTTTATTCAAGTGATAAGCGTTATTAATCTTGAAGACAATACCTTATCGATTTTCCTCAATGGTAAATTAATAGCTAATAGTGTTTCTTTCGAAGGAAAAGATTGGGCAGGCAATAGTGGTTATGCGCTTGGTTCGGTAAGTGGGGGTTTAGGGGGAAATAAAGGATTTTTTGGAGATTTTAAGGATTACACTAGTTTCGATGGGGAGATTGCATTATTTAATATATACTCTACACCTTTATCAAATCTGGATGTTTTATCACTCTATAGTGGAGTATCCAAGAGCAATCAATCAAATGTTATATTCGCATCTACGTCAAAAAATGAAATAAATGAGCTAAGTTCTCTCTATGACGCTAAAGGAGTACTAAAACTTTGCCCAGGTGTAAAAGTACTTGCGGGAACAAATAATAATTTAATTAGACCATCTGCTTTTAATATGCCAAAAGAAGATCAACACCTTTTCAAAGATCTTAGACGTTTTAATAAGGCACTTAATTCTTTGAATATTAATTTGGCAGTGGTTTATCTTCCACCTTCAGGGTACTTCGCCTATCCTTACTTTAACGACAATCCTAATATCGATTTGTCTAACTATAACCCTAAAGAGATTTACAGTAGTTACCGAAATATTATTGATTCAGTTCGAGAAACAGGTGTTTATGCTCCTGACATAATTAGCAGTATAGAAGCTAGTGAGCTGAAACAATTCTATATGAAAAGGGATCATCACTGGTCACCCTTTGGAGCAGGATTGGTCGCTCGAGCTTTGGTTCAAGAACTAGATGATGCGCCTTGGTATTTGAAAGCGGAAAAACATAACTACATTACCACTGAATTTGCGGGAAGCCGTACTACGCCTGATAGAACTGCGGAAGATGTTGAAAAGGCATGCCACTTTATTATCCCACAAGAAGAAATGCCACAATTTACAACTCAGCTCGAGGCTCAAACGCTGTTTAGTGAAACGCCAAAAGAATCGGTAGTACTATTTGGAAACTCAAATAGCGAAAGAACAGATTTTAATTTTGATGGATTTCTAGAGGAGTATTCTCATTTGCAAGTGTTAAATCTTGCAAAGAGAGGTACAATTCGTACTATTTTTGGTTATCTGGCATCAGGCCAACAGCTATCTAATCCAATTGATTTAATTGTCTGGCAAGTTAATAGATTCGCGGAGGATATGCCCACTTCTGAATTTAGAAAATTGATTCCAAGTGTTTATGGTAAATGTAGCCGAGAAAATAGCTTGCCTTACCTGGAATCAGATCAGAAGTTAAAGGGCTTGGACACCAGAAGTATAAGTTTTTCTATTAATGAACCTGAAGCTGTACCTGCTTATAGTTATATTTCTCTTCAGGCTTCAGGCAAAGACAATCCAAATGGTCTTTCAGTGGCATTTTATGGTCAAAATAATACACTTATTGATGAATTGGCATTTGATTATTCGGAAGAAGCCTATAATAATGTTGGAAAATATTTTGCAGAATTCCCTGATACGAATGAAAAAGTCTACGCAGTAACCCTTCAATATCCGATGAGTTATATGGCTGGCTTTGAAGTTCAGATTTGTAAACCCCCCATTTAAATTAACGATAAAGAAGTCGGTAATGCAATGATCAAAAAGCTTAACCATGTTTTTGTCGGTATTTTTAAGTATTCAGCTCAGCAGTAAATTGCAAATCTACAACTCATTGCGCTAGATTTTTCAAAACCTGAGTACCCCAAACCGTAAACTAGTAGGCATTTTCCAAGCCTCGAGTGTGCTACAACTAAGGCTTGGAAATGCCGATGGGCTTGCTAGATAATTGTGTATTGCATTTAGCTAATCAATTAAGGGTCCGCTTAGGGCCCTTGTTTTGTGTAGGCAAGTCGGAAAGGACGACCCAAGGGTCGTGAGAATAGATGACAGATACCTTAAACAGCTCGAGCCTAGCTTTTGCTGAAGAGCTTTATCTTGAGTATTTAAAAAACCCAGATTCGGTGTCAGCTGAGTGGCAGGCTTATTTTAAAGATATTCCTAACAATGGACTGGCTAGCCGTGAGTCTTTAGGCCCTTCATTTAAGCCAACAAGTCTCTTTAACCCGCCTGCTAAAAATGGCGTTTCAAGCGCCTCAGATGAAGATACCGATTTGCAGTACAAGGTCGGTATGCTGATTCGTAATTACCGTGTGCGGGGTCATATTATTGCAAAGCTTGACCCTCTGGGTTTTATACAACATGAAACGCCGCGTGAGCTTAAGCCTGAGTATTACGGGTTTGGTGAAGCCGATATGAGTCGGGTGGTAAAAAGCGGCACCATGGCAGGGCGGAGTCTGCGAGAGGTATTTGAGCGGCTCAAGGAAACCTATTCTCGTAGCATTGGTGTGCAGTTCATGCACATTGATTCGCTCGAGCTGAGGGAGTGGCTGCAAGAACGCATGGAAACAGGGCTTAACAGGCTCGAGCTAAGCCGTGATTTGCAGTTTCGTATCCTGAATAAACTTACCGACGCCGTGGTTTTAGAAGATTTTATTCAGAAGAAATATGTTGGGGTTAAAAGCTTTTCTTTGACAGGCTCAGAAAGCCTCATTCCTTTGCTTGATCTTGCGGTGGAAAAAGCAGGTGAGCAAGGGGTCGATGAAATTGTTTTTGGTATGGCGCACAGGGGTCGTTTGAATGTACTGGTTAATATCCTTGGCAAACCACCTCGCCAGATTTTTCGTGAATTTGATGATGCTGACGCCGATGAATACATTGGTCGGGGAGATGTTAAGTATCACTTGGGCTACTCAAGAGACGCAGAAATTACCTCAGGCAAAAAAATTCATTTGTCGCTATCTTTTAATCCAAGCCATCTTGAATATGTCAATGCTGTGGTTATGGGCCGTGTGCGGGGCAAGCAAGACCGAGTTAATGATTATGAGCGCAGTCGGGGTCTGGGTATCCTGATTCACGGGGACGCAGCCTTTATTGGCGAAGGCGTGGTGCAAGAAACCCTGAATATGAGCGAGCTCGAGGGGTATAAAGTGGGCGGCACCTTACATGTCATCTTGAATAATCAAATTGGTTTTACCACTGACCCATCCCAAGGACGCTCAACCGATTACGCTACCGATGTTGCCAAAATGTTGCAAAGCCCAATTTTTCATGTGAATGGGGAAGACCCCGAAGCGGTAGCGCAAGTTGTCAGTATTGCTATGGATTTTAGAGCCAAGTTTAAACGCGATATTGTCATAGACCTTTATGCCTATCGCCGCTTTGGCCATAACGAAAGTGATGAGCCTGCGTTTACTCAGCCGCTTATGTATGAGGCAATTAAAAACCGTAAGAGTGTGCGTGAAGGCTATCTCGAGCGTCTACTTAGCTTAGGGGAAATTAGTCGTGAAGAGGCCGATGCCTTAGAGGCGGCGCGCCGTGAAAGTTTAGAAGAAGAACTTAAAGCAGCCAGGGCTAAAGGCTATAAGCTGACCTATCAGGCGTATCAGGGTATTTGGGATGGCTATAAGGGTGGGCATGATGAAGCTACCCCCGAGGCTGATACAAATATTCCAGCCGAAAAAGTAAGCGAGCTTTTGGCGAAGCAAGCCGAAGTTCCTGAAGGTTTTACCATCAACCCGAAGATTGCCCGCTTACTTAGTCAGCGCGCTGAAATGGCTAAGGGTGAAAAACCTGTTGACTGGGCTATGGGCGAAGCGCTGGCGTTTGGCAGTCTGGCAACCGAAGGCATTCACATCCGTATGACTGGGCAGGATGTCCAGCGGGGTACCTTTAGTCACCGTCACGCTGTACTCCATGACAGCTTGACCGATGAAGAATACATGCCTTTGCAGCACCTGAGCAAAGATCAGGCCAAAGTAGACATTTTTAATAGTCCGCTATCGGAAAATGGTGTTTTAGGGTTTGAATATGGTTATAGTCTTGACTGGCCCGATGGTTTAACCCTTTGGGAAGCCCAGTTTGGTGATTTTGCTAACTCTGCACAAGTGATTTTTGACCAGTTTATATCCAGCGGTGAAGATAAATGGCGCAGATTGAGTGCACTGGTTATGCTCCTGCCTCACGGTTTTGAAGGTGCTGGCCCCGAGCATAGTAGTGCCAGGCTCGAGCGCTTTCTAACGCTTTGTGCCGAAGACAATATGCAGGTCATGAATTTTACGACGCCTGCTAACTACTATCACGCGTTAAGGCGTCAGGTGGTGCGCAAATGGCGTAAGCCTATGGTGGTTATGTCCCCTAAAAGCTTGCTGCGTCATCCTAAAGCAGTTTCTGAACTCAGAGAATTTTCCGAAGGTCATTTCCGTAAGGTCATTCATAGCAAGGCTGATCCCGAAAAAGTCAAGCGTGTTTTGCTTTGTAGCGGTAAGGTCTACTATGATTTGGCGCTGCGCCGCGAAGAAGAAAACCTGCGTGATGAAGTGGCGATTATACGGCTCGAGCAACTTTACCCGATTCCTGAGGCCGAGCTGATTGAGGCGCTCGAGCCTTATGTTTCAAAAGCTCCGTTGCTTTGGGTACAAGAAGAACCAAAGAATATGGGTGCCTGGCGCTTTTTGCGCGCAGAGTGGTGTAATGAGTTTGCCGGACATCCTTTTTCAGGCATTTACCGCCCAGAGTCAGCCAGCCCTGCAACGGGTTCCGGTAACAGTCATAAGTTAGAGCAAGGCAGATTGATGGATAAGGCTTTTAATACAGAAGATTAGACGGTTTAGCAGCTTACGCGTAGAGTGACTACAACTGCTTGTAGGCACACAAAATCGCAAGCCTTCAGACTAAAGCTGTGTACCAGGCTGTGCAATGCTCCACCAAAGCACATAGCCTGATGGGTAAAAATACATAGGTAACGATATAGGGAAATGCCCCATCAGGAAATGGGCGTCATGTGGATAAAGCGATATGTGGATTAAACCAGTAGTGAGGATAAAACGATGACAGAGTTAACCGTACCGTCAGCAGGTGAGTCAATCAATGAGGTCTTTATTGGCACGTGGTTAAAACAAGAAGGCGACAGTGTTGCCGTTGATGAGCCTCTGGTAGAGGTTGAAACGGATAAGGCAACCCTGGAAATTCCTTCACCTGTTGCAGGCGTTTTAAGCAAGATCATGAAAGCTGCTGGCGAAAGTGCCGCCATTGGCGAAGTGATTGCCCAGATTAAAGAAGGCGCAGGAGCTAAAAAAGAAGAAAAAGC
>JAHEBB010000137.1 GCA_024642575.1 Trueperaceae bacterium
CCTCGAGCCAGTCACCCCCACCCACACGTTTAGCCACCGCTATCACTTCTTCATCGCTAGCTTCAGGCTTACCATAACGAATATTACTGCGCACGCTACCTCCAAAGAGGAAAGGCGTCTGTTGAACTATGCCCAAATGTCGGCGGTAACTACTCAGATCAAAGCTGCGTATGTCTTTGCCATCAATGAGCAAATCCCCTGCCTGAAATTCATAAGAGCGAGCCACTAATTTTCCCAGGCTTGATTTACCTGCACCCGTGTGACCCACTAACGCTACGGTTTCCCCTGCGCTAATCTTCAGATTAAAGTCAAGTAAGACTTGCTCTTGAGTGGTATAGCGAAAATTTAGATTCTTAAATTCAATCTCACCTTTTATATCGGGAACCAGTTTGTTGTCATGTTGATGCACTCTAGGTTCAGCGTCCACCAGAGCAAAAACACGCTCACTGGCAGACATACCCAGTTGAAACTGACTCCAAAAAGAGGCAATGCTGGTTAATGGAAACCAAAACAAATTGATGGCTTCAACAAACAAATACCACTGTCCAGCACTGACGTCACCCCCGAGTACACTTTGCCCGCCAAAGTAAACAATGAGTGCTGTACCCACACCAGCAATCGTCCCAAGGATGGGAAAGATCGAGCTAAAAACCAAACCTTGTCTTAAGCTATAAGTATAGGATTGCTGATTGACCGCCTTAAATTCATTAAAAATGGTCGCTTCTTGCCGAAAAGCCTTGGCTACCGAAATACCAGTAATCGACTCCTGCACATTAGCATTGACTTGCGCCAGTATGCGACGCGCTTGCCGCGTAGTAAAGCGTGCAATATACCTAAATCCAAGCGCAGCTGCAATGATAAATGGGGCAATAGTCATAGCAATCAACGCCAAACGTGCATTGATGTAAAACAAAATGGCGACAATAATCGCAACTTGCAAAAGCTGACTCATCAGGTTAAGGGTTAGGGTAACGACCGTAGAAAAGTCTTGCGTGTCCGAGGTAACGCGGCTTACTACTTTGCCAGTCGGAAACTCATCATAAAAGGACATGTCTCTAGCTAAAACGGCGTCAAAAGCATCCTTACGTAAATTCAGCACCACATTGCCAACAGCTTTGGCAGTAAACCATTGTCTAAAAAAGTTAAAGATCCAGGAAAGCATCCCTGCAAACAAAATCGCAGTAATAAGCCAAGCCGTTTGCCGCCAGATGTTTGCTGTACCATTACGCAAATCAGCCAGACCATCAATCCCTCTTGATATAAGGACGGGTAAGGCAGCGTCCATAATGGCGCTTGAAAAAATCATCAGCGCCACAAAAACCATAATGCCTAAAAAGGGTTTGAAATAGCGAAAAATTCGGTTTACCAGTTGATTGTCGGTATAACTGCGATCATAGGCTTCGCCGTCGATACCATCCATGAGAAAGCCCATTAGTAAGCTCCTTTAGAACGTGGAAAGTGAAAAGTAGAAAGTAAATAGGGTAGATGAAAAAGCGCTCGAGCCTTAATCATATTTTGAAAAAATCCTTTGGTACAAAGAGCAGCGCTTTAAGAGTTCTTCATGCCTACCTTGATCGACAAGCTCACCCTGATGCAAGACCAGAATCTTATCTGCACGCCTGATTTGCGAGAGTCGGTGGGTAATCATCAGTGTGGTGCGACCTTCTAAAACTTTGTTGATGGCTTTTTGAATTTCATCTTCGGTAGCACTATCAATGGCACTTGTTGAATCATCTAAAACAAGAATGCGCGGGTCTGTAAGAAGCGCTCTTGCAATGGCTAGGCGCTGGCGCTGCCCTCCAGAAAGCGTTACACCTCGCTCACCAATCACGGTGTCATAACCGTCTTCAAAACCTAAAATAAAGTCATGTGCCTGTGCCGCTTTAGCCGCCGCTTCAACCGCTTCACGACTAGCTTTTTGCCCTAATCCAAAAGCAATATTGTCAGCAATGGAGCGCGAAAAAAGAAAAATATCTTGCTCAATGACCGAAATTTGCGAGCGCAAGGTTTCAAGGTTCCAGTCTTTAACATTCACCCCATCAATTAAAATCTGACCGTCAGTAGCGTCATAAATGCGGTTGACCAGATTGGTTAGCGTACTTTTGCCTGAACCTGTTTGCCCAACAATGGCAATGGTCTCGCCAGGTTTGGCATGAAAAGAAAAGGTTTTTAGTATGAGTTTGTCATCAAGTTTTCCGCTATAACTAAAGCTCACCTTATCAAAGACAATATCGCCTTTAATATCACTACTATGACCTGAAGGGTTTTCATCCAGCTCGGTTTCTGAGCGCATAAGCTCGAGCATTCTTTCAGCTCCAGCTAAGCCTAATTGCACCAGGGAGAAGGTAAAAATAGAGATGAATGCTGGAAAGCGCAAAGCTCCCATCAGACCCATATAGGCAACCAGTTCACCAACCGAAATCTGCCCTTTTGAAAAAAGCCAGAGACCGTGAGCAAACGCACCTGTACTGGCAATCCCTAAAAGAAGCAAGGGTAAATAGCGTGCCTGAACTTCACCTTGTTTAACAAAATAGTCACGAAAGAGACTAGCATTTTTGACAAATTTCCCTTGTTCTTGTACTTCTTGAACACTAGACTTGACAACTTCAATACCCGTAATGGTCTCATTAAGTCCTGCATTCATAATGCCAAACTGCCGCCGCATGCTTCCTGATACGGGGTTAAGCTGGCGCATATAACGCCTTAATGCAAAGATAAAACTAATTACAAATAGGATAGGGGCAAGCAGTAAATCAAGCTTAATAAAAGCAATAAAAGTTAGAGGCACTACAATGCCTACCATTGACTCAGTAATAAGCGAAACACCCGGGTTCATCATCGGGTTGAGTTGCCGAACATCATTGGCAGCTCTTGCCATAATGTCACCGACTTTTTGCCGATTGTGAAAGGTCTGGCTTTTGCCGAGTAAGCTTAAGTAAAGCTCTTCACGGGTATCACGCTCGAGCCTCTGACCTAGCGTTTCAACCGATAATGAGTTCGTTAAATCAATAAGCCCACGAACCAGAACCAAACCCAAAATAGTTGCGGCAATGACTAGCAAACGCTGGCTACTGGCATCGGGCTTAAGCATTTCATCAAACGCCAAGCCAATGAGTCTGGGAATCCCCGAAAAAATAATAGCCGTAAGGGTAACCGCACTGATAAAGGCAATAAGCAAAAGCGGGTGCCGCCGCAAATGCGACAAAATCCAACGAAAAGGGCTCGAGCGGTCATAAGTAAAGGTGCCAGCAACACTAAACTCCTGTTTTGGCTGGCTGAGGCTGGAAAGCGCCAAAGTAATCTCCTTTGATAAAAAACTTCAAATAAGTAGTTGGGAAACGTCAGATAAAAGGTTCATAAGCAAACATACAAACTTATCTCAGAAAAGTTTCATGAGTAAGTATACCTTAAAATTTTAGGTATGTGAAGATTGGCTTAACAAACCTTCATCTTATCAAGTCGAACTTGAGCAAGCGAAATCAGAACTTTAGCGAACTCGAAACCAGGACATTTAAACTCCTTTGGCAAAACAAGCTTAGCCTTAGCAAAAAACCCGTTTTATCTGTAAAAGATCTAGGGTTTGCTAACTGAAATAAGCTTAAACCGCTTAGAAATAGTAGCCGAAACCAAGTCGAATTTCAATAGTTTATGAGGCTTAAGAAAAGCGCTTAATACCTAGCAATTTATGCCCTTAAAGGTTATTTCTGTTCAAAAAATCTAATTCTTGACTGTTTGCAAAAGGCGTTTATCAAAACAGATAAATACATGGTCTGTTCCATATCAGATCTTCAAAAGCATTTCTTAGCTTACATAGAAGCTTAAAACCTGAGGGTCATAATAAAAAAATGAACTATCGACAACTTGGAAACAGTGGTCTGTTTGTTTATCCTTTAGCCCTTGGCACCATGCAATTTGGCTGGACCGCAGATGAAAAAACGGCCTTTGAGATCATGGATGCTTACGTTGAAGCGGGTGGTAATTTTATAGACACAGCAGATGTTTATAGCCGCTGGGCACCTGGTAACCCTGGCGGTGTCTCAGAGCAAATGATTGGTCGCTGGCTTCAGTCACGAAAAAACCGTGACACGGTTGTTGTTGCGACCAAAGTGCGTGGTCCTATGGGGGAAAACGGTAATCAGGGGCGAGCTACTTTGCATCAACGTGAAGGCTTATCACGTAAATGGATTATGCGCGCTTGTGAAGATTCTTTAAAGCGCCTGCAAGTTGATGTAATTGATCTCTATCAGGTTCATTGGCTCGACCCAATTATTCCTATCGAGGAGACCCTTTCGGCACTTACAGACTTAGTGCACAAAGGTTATGTTAGGTATCTGGGATGCTCGAACTTTAGTGCTTGGCGTCTTATGCAAGCACTCTGGGCAAGTGACAAGCATGGTTTTGAGCGTTTTGTTTCGATTCAGCCCGAATATAGTATTGCTAGCCCAATTCGTGAACAATTTGAACGTGAACTTGCCAGAGTTTGTGAATTCTATTCAATTGGCGTCATTCCCTATAGCCCGCTTTCGGGTGGCTTTTTAACGGGTAAATATAAACGCGGTGCCGACCTGCCAAACAGCGAACGTGCCAAAGGCATTGCCGATAGTCGCTTTAGTGAAAAAAACTGGAATATCCTAGATAAACTACGTGAAGTTGCGGCTAATCATCAAGCCCATGTAGCCCAGGTTTCACTCGCCTGGTTACTCTCTAAACCCTATATGACTGCGCCTATTATCGGGGCAAACAGTGTAGAGCAACTAAAAGACTTGCTGCCTGCTGCTGACCTAGAGTTAAGCTCGAGCGAACTTACTGCTCTAAACGAAGCCTCTGATTGGCCGAGCACTAGAACCGAAAGAGAAAATTAACGCTTAACGGTGCTCTTTATAAACGGAAGCTGGTACAAGCGCCTTTAATTGCTGGAGTTCTTCTCGGCTAAGTTCAGGCGCTTTTTCTGTTGCTATATTTTCCTCTAACTGATTAAGGTTGCTTGCTCCAGGAATGCTTGTGGCTATCGCAGGGTGGGCTAAAGCGTAGCGCAAGGCAAGCTGCCCTCTGCTGCGACTAGCTAAAGTAAAATCATCAAGTTTAGGTTGCAGTGCCTGAATCTGAGCTTCGCTGTGTTCAAGATAGGCTTTTGCAGGTTTATCAGACAGCAAACCTTTTGCAAGGGGTCCTCGGGCAATCACGCTCACCCCCTGCCTTGCCAGCAAATCCAAAACACTCTCTTCTGGGCGACGATCCAGCAAGCTGTATTGCATCATCACGCTGCTGAGTCTACTTTTTTTAAGCCATTCTCTAATAACATTCGGGCGAATCGATGAGATGCCATAAGCTCTTATCATCCCTTGATTCTTAAGGCTTTCAAAGGTTGCAACAATCTCATCGATAGGGTCTTCTAAAGTTCCACCGTGTAACTGATACAGATCAATATAATCCGTTTGTAAACGCTCTAAGCTTTGCATGAGTCCTTCGCGAATCCAGTCTGGTGAAGCGTCCCAGTGCCACGTTTTGCCATCCTCATGCCAGCGATTTCCAACTTTGCTGGCAAGAACAACTTTGTCTCGTCTGGTCTTAAAAGCTCTACCAACAAACTTTTCATTCAGTCCACGATCATAAAGATCAGCAGTATCATAAAAGCTAATTCCCAGTTCATAGGCTCGGTCTAGCAAATTAAGAGCCTGCGCCTCATTGGTTCCTAAAGACATGCAACCCAAACCAATTTCACTTACTCTGATGCCAGATTTACCCAGCTGATTAAACTTCATAACCCTGATTAAAACACCTTAGCGTCAGTCTAAGTGTGATATCTGACAGCATCGAAGGTACTTAGCCGATTCGCTCGAGTATTGAATCTGCCCTGAGCTTTTTTCCTCACCCAAATATTCGTGTTGAAAATCTCTGTCCCTAGTAAAAATAGGATGGCGAAAGGATAGGCTCGAGCAAATAGCAAAA
Organism: Trueperaceae bacterium; assembly: GCA_024642575.1. Lineage (GTDB taxonomy): Bacteria > Deinococcota > Deinococci > Deinococcales > Trueperaceae > JAHEBB01. The sequence goes on from JAHEBB010000137.1 coordinate 5,950, forward strand.
TGAAGTTCAACTACCTTTTCTGACGCCAAAACCACTCAACAAACCGTACCTTCAAACAAGGTTTATAACGACATTCGGCGATTTTTAGGAAGTAAAAAGTGCTCTGAGTCTCCCAAATACAAAATAAAAAACCCAATCCTTTAATTTTAGACTGGGCTTAGTTTTTGCGTCTATGACGCCTTTTCTTTTGGAGCGGGAGACGAGACTCGAACTCGCGACAACCACCTTGGCAAGGTGGAGCTCTACCAACTGAGCTACTCCCGCATAGAGTTATTGGTATCATCAATAAGTTATTGATGATACCAATAAGTTTCGTAAAATAAATCCCCGCACCGTCCTACTTTCCCAGGGAGCTGCCCCCCAAGTATCATCGGCGCTAGTGTGCTTAACTTCCGAGTTCGGGATGGGATCGGGTGGGTCCACACTGCTATTAGCACGGAGAAAAAAATAATGAAGTCTTTAACGCAGGGTTAATATCTTCACGAAAATAGTGACAGAAAATAGAAGTTAAAAGCATCCTGTCTAATGGACAGGTATAAGTCCAAAAAAAGGTTAAGTCCTCGACCTATTAGTACTGGTCAGCTAAATACCTCGCGGCACTTACACTCCCAGCCTATCAACCCGGTGGTCTTCCGGGGGTCTTACTCTCACAAGGAGATGGGAAAACTCATCTTGGAGTCGGCTTCCCGCTTAGATGCTTTCAGCGGTTATCCGTTCCGCACATAGCTACTTAACATATGCCCTTGGTAGAACAGCTAAGACACTAGAGGTGCGTCCATTCCGGTCCTCTCGTACTAGGAACAGCTCTCCTCAATTTTCCTACGCCCACAGCGGATAGAGACCGAACTGTCTCACGACGTTCTGAACCCAGCTCACGTGCCACTTTAATGGGCGAACAGCCCAACCCTTGGGACCTTCTCCAGCCCCAGGATGTGACGAGCCGACATCGAGGTGCCAAACACCGCCGCCGATGTGAACTCTCGGGCGGTATCAGCCTGTTATCCCCAGGGTAACTTTTATCCGTTGATCGATGGCCCTTCCACAAGGTACCACCGGTTCACTAGAACCGACTTTCGTCCCTGCTCGACATGTACGTCTCGCAGTCAAGCTCCCATATACTCTTACGCTCTACGCATGATTTCCGACCATGCTGAGGGAACCTTTGTGCGCCTCCGTTACAATTTGGGAGGCGACCGCCCCAGTCAAACTACCCACCTAACACTGTCCCCGATCCGGATAACGGATCAAGGTTAGACGGCCGAATTCATCAGGGTGGTATTTCACCTTTGACTCCACCGAAACTAGCGTTCCGGCTTCACAGTCTCCCACCTATGCTACACAGATAAATCCAGAAGTCAATATCAAGCTATAGTAAAGCTCCATGGGGTCTTTTCGTCCTGCTGCGGGTAGGCCGCATCTATACAGCCAATTCAATTTCACCGAGTCTCTGGTTGAGACAGCGCTCCAGTCGTTACACCATTCGTGCAGGTCAGAACTTACCTGACAAGGAATTTCGCTACCTTAGGACCGTTATAGTTACGGCCGCCGTTCACTGGGGCTTCATTTCGGCGCTTGCACGCCTCCACTTAACCTTCCAGCACCGGGCAGGTGTCACACCCTATACGTCCCCTACGCGGGTTTGCAGAGTGCTGTGGTTGTGGTAACCAGTCGCTAGAGCCAATTTACTGTGCCTGCTTCCCGCAGATATAAATACCAACGGTACACGCAGGACCCCTTCTCCCGAAGTTACGGGGCTATTTTGCAGAGTTCCTTAACCAGAGTTCTCTCGCGCGCCTTAGTGCTCTTACACTCGCCTACCTGTGTCGGTTTTGGTACGGGCACTCTTGCTTCAACGTTTAGAGGGTTTTCTAGGCACCATGGATTCAACCAGTTATCAGTCCCGTAGGACCTTCCCGACATACGTCACTTATGTATCAGGCGGATTTTCCTATCCTGAAAAGCTTCGCATGCCGCCGGGCATAGCCGTAGCTCCGGTTGGCCTATCCTAATGCGTCACCCCATCACTCCACAAAAGTGGGGCAGGAATATTAACCTGCTATCCATCGACTACGCCTTTCGGCCTCGCCTTAGGCCCCGCCTAACCCTGGGAAGACGACCTTTACCCAGGAATCCTTAGGCTTACGGCGGAAAAGATTCTCACTTTTCTTATCGTTACTCATTCCTGCATTCGCACTTCCGATACCTCCACATGTCCTTCCGGTCATGCTTCTACGGCCTACGGAACGCTCCCCTACCCATGCACTTACGTACATGCCGCAGTTTCGGTACAACACTTAGCCCCGATCATCTTTGGCGCAGAGACGCTCGACTAGTGAGCTATTACGCACTCTTTAAAGGAATGGCTGCTTCTAAGCCAACCTCCTAGCTGTCATAGCATCTCCACATCCTTAACCACTTAGCGTTGATTTAGGGACCTTAACTGGCGGTCTGGGTTGTTTCCCTCTTGTCTACGAAAGTTAGCTCACGCAGACTGACTCCCGGGGTTTGAACCATTAGCCTTCAGAGTTTGATAGGGTTTGGTAAGCTGGTGGGCCCCCTAGCCCAATCAGTGCTTTACAGCCAATGGTGAACCCCCGAGGCTAGTCCTAAAACTATTTCGGGGAGAACCAGCTATCTCCAGAATCGGTTAGCTTTTCACTCCTAACCACAGCTCATCACAAGAGTTTTAAACCTCAACGTGTTCGGTCCTCCACTTCCTGTTACGGAAGCTTCAACCTGGCCATGGCTAGCTCTTCTGGTTTCGGGTCTACTAATTGCACCTAAACGCGCTATTAACGCTCGCTTTCACTTCGCCTCCGCCTATCGGCTTAAACTTGGTACAACTAGTAAGTCGCAGGATCATGCTTCAAGAGGCACGCCACAACTCACATAAGGAGCCGTGACTGCTTGTAAGCGTACGGTTTCAGGGTCTATTTCACTCCCCTCACGGGGTGCTTTTCACCTTTCCCTCACGGTACTGGTGCACTATCGGTCAGTCGGAATATTTAGCCTTACGGGGTGGTCCCCGTGGATTCGCTCGAGGTTCCACGTGACTCGAGCTATTCAGGTGCTGACTAGGCCTCTATAGTTTTCGCGTACAGGACTTTCACCTACTCTGGTGCGCCTTTCCAGTGCGCTTCTGCTAACTATTCGGGTCCATATTGTCAGTCCTACAACCCCGAAACCCGTAGGTTTCGGTTTGGGCTGTTCCGCTTTCGTTCGCCACTACTTACGGAATCGAGTTTTCTTTATTTTCCTCCAGGTACTTAGATGTTTCAGTTCCCTGGGTTCCCTTCACATAGCCTATGTATTCAGCTATGGATACTAGAGGTTCGCTCTAGTGTGTTCCCACATTCGGACATCCCTGGGTCAAAGGTTGCTTCCACCTCACCAAGGCTTATCGCAGGTAGCCACGTCCTTCATCGGTTCGACTGCCAAGGCATCCACCGTACGCCCTTAGTAACTTAACCTTTAGAGGTATTATCTGTAATTACTTACAAATAAACCGTTATCCAAGGCGTATCTATTGATAAATCAAAGACACAACCTTTGAATTTAAAGTTAATCCTTTTTATGAATAATATTGTAGTCACATTCAGACACGCAATCACTCGTTAACTCGAAAATTCTTGTTAATTTGGGATCGCAGAAAAACTCAATTTAGCTAGGAAACCTAGTTAAATTTGAGCAGATTTTTGGATGCTCTTTCACTTCTATTTTTCTGTCATTGTTCGCGCTGCTCTTTCGAGCGGCAAACGAAAGAATAAACCTTTTTGGCACACCTTGTCAACCCCCTCTACACAAATAGTTCAAAATTCTCCTTTAAATTACAGAGAAACCGTGTGTAGAACGGGAAAAACCAATTTCGCCATAAATTTATCTCAATCTGATTCTAAAAAACCTTTAAGATAGTGACTATGAAAAAACCCAAACTCTTGATGATTGGCATTTCATGCCTTGACCATATCTGGCAGGTAGATCATTTTCCCCCGAAAAAGTCAAGGACGGCTACGCATAATTACCAAGTTCAAGGGGGTGGGCCTGCGGCAACAGCAGCAGTGACTGCGGCACGTCTTGGCGGCGAAGTTAGCCTTTGGTCTATTCATGGAGACGACAGCACAGGGCAAGCAGCCAAGCTCGAGCTAGAGCAGTTTGGGGTAGACAGCTCACAAATTCGTACAATTGAAAATAGTCAGAGTATTGTCTCGAGTATTTTGGTTAGCCCTGAAGGGGAACGCTATATTTTTCCTTATCTGGGGAAAAATCTGCATGACAGTGCTGAGAATCTGGATTTAACGCTTTTAAGGGGTGTCAACTGTGTACTGACAGACTCAGGCTACCCTCTTATGAATGAGTCCGTACTTAAAGAAGCTAAGCGCCTAAACATACCGATTGTGGCAGATTTTGGGCATAGACGTAACTGGCACTTGGCAAGCTATGCCGATTACCTTATTGTTTCAGAAGAATGCGCCACTGAAGTCCTAGGTCGTAATGACCCTGAAGCAGCACTTGCTGTGCTGCGCCAATTTGAGGCTCAGTATGTTGGCATTACTTTGGGTGAAGAAGGTTATTTGTTTGATAAGGCAGGCAGAACCAGGCATATTCCTGCTTTTCCTGTAGAGGTGGTTGACACGACAGGCGCAGGGGATGTGTTTCATGGAGCCTTTGCCTACGCCATAGCTCGAGGCTTTGATCAGGATTACTGCGGTTTATTTGCCTCTGTAACTGCCGCTCTCAGCTGTACCGCCCTAGGTGGGCGCGCAGGCATCCCTGATACGGCAACGGTAGAAAGCCTGCTTCAAGAGCAAAATTTCAAGGAAGCAAGCTAAGGTTTTCGTAACGTTTATGGCATCTTTAGTGGTTGTCGTTGTCGGGGCAGGTGATATGGGGAGCAAACATGCCCGCCACTGGCAAGCAGCAGGGGCTCAGGTTCTCGCGGTTTGCGACCCCGATTTGGCAAGAGCAGAAACGTCGGCTCAACTCGTCAACGCTCGAGCCTTCAAAAACTATCAGGAAGTTTTAAAAAACGAAGACTTCAATGTAGTATCGATTTGCACCCCTAGCTTTTTACACTCTGAGATTGCTATAGCAGCTTTAAATGCAGGTAAACATGTCTTGTGCGAAAAACCCATTGCCTTAAGCCTAACGGAAGCAAGACAAATGAAAGAAGCTGCCGAGCACAATCAGCGTGAATTGCGTATTGGTTTAATGCGAAGATTTGACCCTGCAACCAAGGTGCTTAAAGACTGGCTCGAGCCTTTAGGCAAGCCTATTTATGTAAGTGCACAAATACCCGCAGGCATTAGACCCAAACTTGCCATGCACGACAAACATGCCAATGGTGGCCCCATCCTTGACATGCTTTGTCACCACTTTGATATGTGGCAGCAACTGTTTGGCGCTTACCCAAACCTGGTTTATGCCAAAGGTGCGTGTTTTGCGGAAAATAAAAAAGAGCTGGAGCGTATAAAAAATAAAGCTATAGATACCGCTATGGTCGTGCTCGAGTTTCCTGAGGGTCATGTTGCCAGTATTCATATTTCATGGGGTCTGCCCTCTGGTGTGCCTATAACGGAGCATCATGTTTATACAGCTCCTGGTGGCCTTATCAAACTGGATTGGGATAATGAAAACAATAGGCTCGAGCTTTTCAAAGGGAAACTTAAAACCTGCTGGCAAGAACCTGTTGATGCCTGGCAGGGTGAAATTGCTCAGTTTTATAACGAGCTGGTAAACGGTGCTCCCAGGAAAGTGGCGACAGCCGATGAAGCTATCGAAACCTTAAAATTATCTTTGGAAATTCTCGAGCTCATAGAAAAAGGATAGCTCATAGCCTTGTACTTTCCACTCGAAAGGAAGTCAACCATGAAATTTGGCATCATTGGCGGCGGTCGCTGGGCAGAGGTTCACAAGCAAGCGCTCGAGTCCTTAGGCGAAACCTTAGATACGGTACTGGTAGC
>JAHEBB010000138.1 GCA_024642575.1 Trueperaceae bacterium
TTACTTAGTAATACCAGTAACAACGCCAGCACCAACAGTACGACCACCTTCACGAATAGCAAAACGAAGGCCTTCTTCCATGGCAATGGGTTTGATAAGTTCGATAGCCAGTTCAATATTGTCGCCAGGCATTACCATTTCAACACCATCAGGTAAAGTGCAGATACCTGTTACATCTGTAGTGCGGAAATAAAATTGAGGACGGTAGCCAGCAAAGAATGCAGAGTGTCTGCCACCTTCTTCTTTTTTCAAGATGTACACCGAGCCATTAAAGCCAGTATGTGGTTTGATTGAGCCTGGTTTTGCCAGAACTTGTCCACGCTCGATATCATCACGACCGACTCCACGTAAGAGCACGCCTACGTTATCACCAGCCATACCAGAGTCAAGCGTTTTACGGTGCATTTCAACCCCTGTAACCACAGTTTTCTTGGTATCAGTAAGGCCCACGATTTCAACTTCTTCGCCCGTTTTAACAATGCCACGTTCTACACGACCTGTTGCTACGGTGCCACGACCTGTAATGGTAAAGACATCTTCAACAGGCATGAGGAAGGGTTTATCAATATCACGTTGCGGGGTAGGAATATAGGAATCAACCGCGTCAAGCAGGTTCCAGATTTTATCTACCCACTCATTTTCACCCCGTTGGGTATTAGGGTTAGCTTGGAGCACTTCCAGTGCTTTTAAGGCTGAGCCTGCTACGATAGGGATATCGTCTCCAGGGAACTCGTAGCTAGAGAGCAATTCTCTAACTTCCATTTCAACCAATTCCAAGAGTTCTTCATCATCTACCATGTCAACTTTATTCATAAAGACAACAATGTAAGGAACGCCTACTTGGCGAGCAAGCAGGATATGTTCACGGGTTTGCGGCATAGGGCCATCGGCTGCGTTTACAACCAGGATAGCACCGTCCATTTGTGCTGCTCCGGTAATCATGTTTTTTACATAATCAGCATGACCTGGGCAATCAACATGTGAATAGTGTCTGGCTTTGGTTTGATATTCAACATGGGCAGTATTAATCGTAATACCCCGTGCTTTTTCTTCAGGTGCCTTATCAATTTGATCATACGACTGCACTTCGATCGTTGGATCTGCTGCTGCTGCCGTAAACGTTATCGCTGCTGTCAGCGTCGTTTTTCCATGATCAACATGGCCGATCGTTCCTACATTTACATGAGGCTTTGTTCTTTCAAATACGCCTTTCGCCATTTTACAGTCCTTTCAAAAATTCAGAGTTGGCGACTAGCAAAAGCTACCAACTCTGGAGAAATCATTTCTTAGTTAAAGCTTCCTGAATGCTCTTAGGCACTTCAGCATAGTGATCAAAAAACATTGAGAAGGTTGCACGTCCCTGAGTCAAACTGCGAAGATCGGTCGCGTAACCAAACATTTCAGAAAGTGGAACATTTGCTTTAACAATTTGCGTGTTACCGCGAGGTTCCATCCCTTGAATTTGACCACGGCGAGAGTTCAAACTTCCGATTACATCACCCATATACTGCTCTGGCGTTTGTGCTTCAACGCGCATGACTGGCTCTAAGACAGCAGATCCACCTTGTGACATTGCTTCACGAACAGCCATCGAAGCAGCAATTTTAAAAGCCATTTCAGAAGAGTCAACTTCGTGGTAAGAGCCGTCATAGAGAGATACTTTCATATCTACAATGGGGAAGCCGAGGAGAGGGCCGTTTTGCATAGCTTCTTCTACGCCTTTTTGCACAGCAGGAATATAGTCTCTAGGGACTGTACCACCGACAACTGCATTTTCAAATTCAAAACCGCTACCCCGTGGGAGAGGAACGGCTTTAATTTTCACGTGGCCATATTGACCGCGACCACCAGATTGGCGAACAAACTTTCCTTCAACATCGGTGGCACGAGTAATGGTTTCACGGTAGGCGACTTGTGGAGCACCGACATGAGCATTTACGCCGAATTCACGCTTTAAACGGTCAACAATAATTTCAAGGTGTAATTCACCCATCCCCGAAATAATGGTTTGACCGGTCTCACTGTTGGTTTGGACACGGAAGGTAGGATCTTCTTCAGTAAGTTTGATAAGACCATTTGACAGTTTATCTTGGTCAGCTTTTGAAACAGGTTCAATCGCGACTGAGATAACCGGCTCAGGAATCTGAATACTTTCCAGCAAAATAGGATGATCCTGATCAGCAAGACTGTCACCTGTAGTGGTGTCTTTTAGCCCAATAACAGCACCTAAGTCACCAGCAGAAATACGGTCGACCTCTTCACGTGAGTTAGCGTGCATTTTGAGCAAACGACCAATGCGCTCTCTTTTACCTTTACTTGCGTTAAAAACATATGAGCCTGACACAAGTACGCCGGAGTAAACACGTACAAAGGTCAAACGACCTACGTAAGGATCTGTCATAACTTTAAAAGCAAGCGCTGATGTTGGAGCAGATTCGTCTGAGGGACGCTCCTGAACCTCTTCGGAATCAGGAACAATACCTTTAATAGGTGGAACGTCAAGGGGGCTTGGCAAATAAAGGTTGACAGCGTCGAGAAGGCGCTGAACACCTTTGTTTTTAAGAGCTGAACCGCAAAGAACAGGAAAAATCGACATTTCAATCGCGCCCTTGCGAATCGCTGCCTGAATAAGTTCTTCAGAAACCTCTTCGCCTTCTAAAAAAAGCAAAGCGATCTCATCATCAACATCGGCAAGCTTTTCAATCATCACATTGCGCATAGCTTCAGCTTTTGCTTGAAATTCTGCGGGAATGTCAGATTCGCGGATATCTTGACCTAAATCATCCATATAGGTATAAGCCTTCATGGTTACTAGGTCGACAATACCTTTAAAGCTATCTTCTTGGCCCATAGGCATTTGAATAGGCACTGCATTGGCAGCCAAACGCTCTTCCATCGAGTCTAGAACCAATTGAAAGTCAGCACCCGTTTTATCCATTTTGTTAGCAAATGCTAAACGAGGAACACGGTATCTATCAGCCTGACGCCAAACGGTTTCAGACTGAGGTTCGACACCTTGAGAGGAATCAAATACCGCAATAGCAGCGTCTAAGACGCGCATGCTACGTTCAACTTCCATGGTGAAATCAACGTGTCCAGGCGTATCAATGATGTTAATACGTGTTTCTTTCCAGAAAGCCTGGGTTACGGCTGAAGTAATAGTAATACCGCGTTCTTTTTCCTGCTCCATCCAGTCCATTTGGCTAGCACCCTCATGGGTTTCGCCAATCTTATGAATGCGACCAGTGTAAAAAAGAATGCGCTCAGTTAGAGTGGTTTTGCCAGCGTCAATATGAGCAGCAATTCCGATATTACGGGTTCTGTTTAAATCAATCTTTGTCGTTGACATAGTATTTCTCGGTCAAAATCAATACCCAATTTAGCTCGAGCTTAATCTTGAACTCGCATCCTCCTTTCTACCAGCGGTAGTGAGCATACGCACGGTTTGCTTCAGCCATACGCTCAACATCATCTTTCTTTTTAACGGCACCACCGCGACCAGCGGCAGCGTCCATAAGTTCACCAGCGACACGCTCTAAGGCAGTGCGTTCTGGGCGGGAGTTACTTGCAGCAACTAACCAACGAAGGCTAAGTGACTGAGCACGCCTTGCAGGAACTTCAACAGGAACCTGATAAGTTGCGCCACCGACACGGCGACTTTTAACCTCAATACGCGGCTTGACATTATCAACGGCTTGGCGGAAAACTTTTAAAGGCTCTTGACCACTGCGCTCTTGAATCAGGCGGCATGCACCATAAAAGACACGACTGGCAAGATTCTTTTTGCCATCGCGCATTAGCTTATTTATAAATGCAGTTACAGTTGTGTCACTGTAAACCAAGTCTGGTTCTACAGTACGAACTTCGGCTCTACGTCTACGTGCCATAATCCTTACCTACTTCTTAGCTTTCGGACGTTTGGTGCCGTATTTGCTACGACCCTGATTACGCTGAACATAACGACCAACTGCCACACCTTGGCAGTCAAGCGCACCCCGAACAATATGATAACGAACACCTGGAAGATCTTTAACACGACCGCCACGAATAAGAACCACTGAGTGCTCTTGCAGGTTATGTTTCTCTCCAGGGATATAAGCAGTCACTTCAAACCCACTAGAAAGGCGAACCCTAGCAATCTTACGAAGTGCTGAGTTTGGCTTTTTAGGAGTCTGGGTTTTAACCGCAGTGCATACACCACGGCGCTGTGGACTGCCTTTAAGGGCAGGTGTCTTATTTTTTTTCTTAAGTGTTTTCCGCCCTATTCTTAAGAGCTGGTTGGTAGTTGGCAGAGTGATCACTCCTTTTCTTTCTTTGCTCATCCGAGCACAATGAGGCCTCGAGGCTTATTGGTGTATGGGGTTGTGGCTTTGACAAAGAAGCTGCTAACTTGCACACAACAACCCCCGCGACTCATCGATGCGAGCCTGGGGGAACTCAAACTTAAAGAGTATATACAATATTTATAGGGATTTGCAAGTCCAAATGAACGTTATAGTCCAGATCCCTTAACTTTTTTGACATAAGCCTGAGGATACTTCAAACCGCTAATCCTATCCGCTTAACACTCGACTGGAAGCGTCACTTGGTTATTTTGATATTCTTCAATAATCCGTAAGGAGAAGAGTTTGGCTATTCCTTTTTCGCAAACCCTCACGGGATAAAGGATAAGATAAAACTTATGGCTCGAGTCCCAGCCCTTATCATTACCCCGCATAGCTCAGGCTTTGTGCCTTTTAATATCCTGGCAGATATGCTTGGAGAAGGGGTTTATAATCCTGACATTTGTAAAGAGAGACTTGACTTTATCTTTAATGAGGGCGACCCTTATACCGACGCCCTTTTTTACACTCAAGATGCTTCTCATGTACATGCACAAATTTCACGTTTTGTGGTTGATCTAAATCGCAGACGGGATGAAGGCGGCTTAAATGGTGTACTTAAAGTCACAGATTTCTCGGGCAAACCTTTGTACCAGGACAACTTTCGCTTTTCTGAGAAGCGCATTGAGGAGAGGCTAACGCGTTTTTATGACCCCTTTCACGCAACTCTGGATCGTATGCTCGCCAAGCCAGACATTTTGTTTTTTGTAGATGGGCACTCAATGGTACCAGCAGGGCCCTTAATTGGACCTGATAGTGGCAAACCACGACCTGCTTTTACACTGATAACCGGGGGTGACAAAGAAGGTCGTCAAATATCGGAGCAAGATCATTTAAGCATTCCGACTGAGCTTGCTCAGCACTTGCGCGACAAGCTCGAGCTTTACTTTTCCGACCTCATAAAAGAAAGCGATGTACCCGAGCAAATTCTAATTAATGAGCCCTTTGCTCTAGGGGGCACCATCCAAAGACTTAGCAACCCTTATTACCGAAGCCATAAACCAGGCTTTGGGCTCGAGTTTAATCGAGCGCTTTACCTCGAGCCTGACGAAAACGGTCTGGATAAACCCCTAAAAGACCGAATTCCTTTACTAAATATGCGTTTTCAAAGATTTATGCAAGACATCAGTAAGGACTTCGAAATGCTTCAGCCCAGCAATGATTGATTGCCTTATCGTTGGAGCAGGTGCGGCTGGTCTTGCGGCCGCAAGACATATGCAAACGTCGGGGAAATCTTATTTGCTTATAGAAGCTAGAGACCGCATAGGGGGTCGTATTTATACAGATAGAACCTTTGCTTCCTTCCCTGTTGACCTGGGTGCAGAGTTTATCCATGGCGAAAATGCCAGTACGCATGCTTTAATCAGAGAGGCTGAGTTAGGGCTTATTCCTGTTGATCGATACGGACAAATGCATTGGGGTCAAACAGAAGCAAAACCACTAAGAAACTTACCGAAAAGCTTCCAAACTATGCTTAAAGGACTCAAGGAAAGCTATCAGCAACTCGAGAACGCTAGTTTGCCACAAGACATTTCCCTGGCAGACTATTTAAGCCAAAAAGGTTGGAATGACAGTGCTATAGATTATGCCGATGTCCTCCTTGCCCAGACCTGTTGTTCAAATATTTATGACCTAAGTTGTCAAGATATAAAAAGGGAAATGCTAAATGATCAAGCAGGTTCCTTGGAGTTTCGTATTCGGGGAGGTTATGAGGCGCTATTAAAGCATTTCAGTCGAAATTTAGCTATCAACTTAAGTGAATCCGTTCAAAGGATCGAGCAAAATAAATCAACGCTTGGCATCACGACTAATAAGGCCCATTATCAGGCAAAAACTTGTATTGTGACCCTGCCTATCAGCTTATTGCAGCAAGGCTATATAAAGTTTCGACCAAATATTAGTGAAGCCAAACAAAAAGCGATCAAAGCCTTAAAAATGGAACCTGGTACCAAACTTCTTTACTCATTTGAAGAACCTTTTTGGGGTGATGATTTAACCTATATGCTTCATACGGGGCTGGCAGCAAGGTGGTGGACACCTGGGTTTGGTCAAGATCAAACGTCAAACCAAAAGAAAAATCATATCATCTGCGCATTCCTGACAGCTGAGAGGGCAAAAAAGATTGATGCATTTAGTGAAGAAGAAGCGCTCGAGCTTGGTCTAAATGACTTAAGTACCCTACTTGGGGTGAAGCGCTCAAGCCTGAAAGCTGGTTTACTCAAAGCAAAACGAGTCAGCTGGGCAAAAGATCCGTGGTCCCAGGGCGCTTATGCACATGCACCTGTCGGCGCAGCAGAGGCCAGGCTCGAGCTTGCCAAACCCGAGCAATCCCTATTCTTTGCCGGAGAAGCCTGCGCTTACTTTTCTAACCCTCAGACGGTACACGGCGCTTTTGACAGCGGCACATTTGCAGCTCAAGAGGCAATTGCGTTTTTAGGCTAAATGCATTTGTAACTTTTATCGATTGGCGCATCCTAAAGGTTTTAGACATTTTTATGCTAAAAGTTAAGGTGAAATCAGCCAAACAAAGCCTTTCAAGGTAACATAAGCTTTAATGAATAACAGTGAGCGATACAAAAAAGTACTTGGTCAGAGCAGAAATCTAAATATGCAACGTGGCTTGCCAAGTAAAGCTAATCTTGATCTTATTACCCCTATCTTTCATCAGATAAATGCTGAAGATGCATTATTAGATGATGGAACTGATTTAAGAAATTACGGTGGTGGTGTTTTTGGCTTGCCCGAAGCTCGAGCGTTTTTTGCTGAGGTTTTAGAAGTAGAGAGCCAGGAAGTTTTGGTTGGCAATAATGCCAGCCTCGAGTTGCAAGGTCATGTTTTGACTTGGGCACTTCTAAAAGGCATCAAAGATAAACCCTGGTTTGAGCAAAAGCCTAAAATGATAGTGACTGTCCCTGGTTATGATAGGCATTTTCACTTATTACAAACCCTTGGCTTTGAGCTAATGACAGTTCCTATGACCTCCGAAGGCCCTGATATTGACCAGGTAGAACACCTCGCAGCAACGGACTCGAGCATTAAAGGCCTTTACTTTGTCCCCACTTATAGCAACCCTACAGGCGATACCTTGAGCGAAACCAATGCCCTGAAGCTAGCAAAAATGCCTACCGCAGCCTCTGACTTTAGCATCTTTGCCGATGATGCCTACCGCGTACATCATCTATTTAAACCTTACGCTAAGCCTGCCAATCTTATAAAAGCCTGCCAAGAAGCGGGAAATCCTGACCGTGTTTTTGTCTATGGTAGTACCTCAAAAATAACCTTAGCGGGTAGCGGTCTTGGCTACATGGCTTCAAGTGAAGCCAATCTAAAACGCTTTGGGGCTTTTTTAGGTGCCCAAACTATTGGTCCTAATAAGCTCGAGCAACTCAGGCATGTTCGTTTTTTAAAAACTTATTCAGGAGGGTTAGCTGGCCTAATGCAAGATCATGCCAATATTATCGCCCCCAAATTTGAGGCTGCCCAGCAAGTGCTCGAGGCAGAATTGGCCGGCACAGGTTTAGCCACTTGGTCAAAACCAAAAGGTGGCTACTTTATTAGCCTAAACACCACCAAACCCATTGCAGATATAGTTGTGCAACTTGCTAAGGACGCTGGCGTTAGCCTAACTCCAGCCGGTGCAACCTATCCTGACGGAAAAGACCCCCATAATAGCAATATAAGACTGGCTCCAACCTTTCCACCTGTTGCTGAAGTGCGGCAAGCTATGGAGGTTGTTGCCCTCTGCATCAAATTAGCGTCAGAATCTTAGGGCTGACATAAGATAAGAGGCTTGTCATCAGATTTTACGAAGCGAGGTAAAGGCTCGAGCCTTTGCTAGTATTTACCCCCTGGCTTAGAATGCTGCTATATTTAACCGAATATGTTTAACCGAAAAGCCCACTGGGAAAACGTCTATGAAACCAAGTCGCCTCTAGAGGTAAGTTGGTATCAAAAGACACCTGCTCTTTCTTTAGAGTTAATTGACAATGCCAACCTCAAAAAGGATGCTTCTATTATTGATGTTGGAGGTGGGACATCTGTATTGGTCGATAACCTTTACAACCAAGGCTATACCAATCTCGCAGTTCTGGACATTTCTAAAAAGGCGCTCGAGCATGCTCAGCAAAGATTAGGCAACGCTGCTCAACAAATTCACTGGTATGAAGCCGATATAACCGAGTTTGATAGCCCCCAAACCTTTGACCTCTGGCATGACCGAGCTGTCTTTCATTTTCTTATCCAAGCTGCCGATAGGCAAAGCTATATAAAAAATCTAAAAGCCGCACTTAAGCCAAATGGACACCTAATAGTGGCAGCATTTGCGATAGGAGGGTCAGAAAAATGCAGCGGTTTAGACATTGTGCAATATGACGCTAATAAGCTTTTAAACGAATTGGGCAAGTCCTTTGAATTGCTAGAGCAGCACTCTGAGCTTCATCTTACCCCTGCCCATAAAGAACAAGCTTTCAGCTTTTTCCACTTACGTTATAACCCTTAAATCTAACTTTGCTCTAAAATCCAGCCCATCGTCTTTTCGGCTAGTTTGTCCAGCGCCGTCACGCTCATTTCAATATGCTCCTCTTTGGTATCTTCAATTTTATTATGCGAAATACCATGAAGGCTTTGTGTAAACATCATGACGGTTGGAATTCCTGCTTTAGAAACTTCGGCAGCATCGTGCAGCGGGCCACTTGGCAACCTTTTAATATAGCCACAGGTTTCCTTTATAGCTTCATCACAAAATTGCAGTAAGTCAGGGTGAAAATGCTCGGGGGAAATACTCCAAAGGTGTTCCCACTTTACAGTGACATTGCCTTCTTTAGCAAAACGCTCACTGGCTTCTTTGGCTTCACGGAGCATCGTAGCAAGTTTGTCAGCATCTAAAATGCGTTGATCTAGGGTGATACGGCACTCTTCTACCACCGACGTCACAATTCCTGGTTTGGTCGTCACACTGCCAATGGTGCAAACCCCACCATGCCTATCTGTGATTCTGTAAATCTCGGGAGACATTTTGGCAGCAGCTAAAAAGGCATCTTTACGCCTGTTCATAGGGGTTGAGCCAGAGTGGGCAGCTTGACCATAAAAGGTCATAGCGTGACGCTCCACACCATACGTTCCCAAAACGGTACCTAAGGGCAAATCTAAATCTAACAGTACGGGGCCTTGCTCAACATGAAGCTCGAGATGAGCAGCCACATTTTTGAGTTCTTTATGTGACAAATGCGCCTTGTCGATATCTACACCGCAGCGCTTCAAAGCATCTTCAAAACGAATACCCTCTTTATCGGTACGGTTGCGCTCTTCATCAGGCTTCATGGTGCCCGCACATGAGGATGAACCAAACAGGCTACGTCCAAAACGAGCACCTTCTTCATCAGCCCAATCAACCAGCTGCACCGTCACGGGAGGGATTCCGTACTCGTCCTTTATACGCCGAATCACCTCGAGCCCTGCCATGACATTCAGACAGCCATCTAGCCAGCCACCATTGGGCACACTGTCCATATGACCACCAATAAGCAAAGACTTTTCACTTTTACCTTTTAAGGTCGACCAAACGTTACCCGCTTCATCTTTATGCGTCTCGAGCCCAAGGGCATCCAGCTTTTCCCTTAGCCAAGCTCTTGCCTCGAGCCAGGTATCTGTCCAGGCAACCCGCTGGGCGCCCAATTCGTCAGCAGTTAAACGGCGTAAATCTTTAAGTTCCGCTACAGTTCGTTTTGGATTTAGTGTACTCATGGTCTGATTAAAGCATGTTTTATTGGACTATGCCTAGACCATAAATTCTTCTTGAAAGCGTTTAGCAATCTCAGCAAGTAGCGTTTCTGTTGCCTCAAAACTATCCGTTTTTACAATCAAACTTACAAATTCCTTTGAGCGTGGTCTGAAAAAAACTTCTGGCTGCTTAAAGCTCGAGGTATCGGCAAAAGGATGTTTGGAAGGTGCAGCAATAAGCCCTCCGTAACCTTCACGAACTGTTGGTACTTGGTAGCTCTCCCCTTTTAGCTCAGCCAGATCAATGCGAGCGGCCTCTTGCCAAATGACTAGGCCAGTCGCTGCCTCAATAAGTTTTTCAATATTGCCACCCCCGACCCTGGCCGCCGTTTCAAGAAAATAAAACTGGCCATCATGATGTGCTTTTATAAATTCGGTATGCGTTGGTCCATGCTGACGCCCAAGTGCTTTAACTACCTTTTCGTTTAGAGAGCGCAGTTCTATAGCATCTTCACGGTCGCGGGGTAAGACTCGAGTGCTAAAAACACCGCGCCCTTGTAAGGCTGTCATGGGCGGCACTCCATATTGGCTAACCAAGGAAAAGACGACTTCTCCTTGCCAGACAAGCGCATCGACATGGTAAACCTCTCCAGGTATAAACTGCTCGAGCAAATAGTAGCTTTTTTGGTCACCAAGTGCATCCAGTTTTCGCCAAAAGGTTTCGCTCACAAGGTGTTTACTTATACCTTCAGAACCCGCAAGTAAACGCGGTTTTAGAACCCAGGGTGGCGGCGTCTTGCCCATAAAATCACGAATTTTATCAAAGTTAAAGATGCCAGAAAAATTAGGCTCGAGTATCCCTGCCTTGGCAATAGCGCTACGATTAGCAAGCTTGTCACGAAATAACCGAGCTGCACTGTCACCCATGCCCTCAAGACGCAAATGTTCGCGGAGCGCTGCTGCTGTTTCTACATCGTAATCATCTAATGCAACGATTCTTACCAAATTGCGATCTCTTGCCAAATAGCTAATCGCATAGGTCATATCAGGTTGCTTGCGAACTTCAGGCATAAAATGATGCTCGTCTATACTGTCCCAGGGCCAAGGTTCATCTTTTAGGCGCTCATTCATAACGACCAAAACGTGGTAACCCTGTCTTTTACATTCTTCTAAATAAGGTAGGCCTTTAAGTTCACTGGCAATCGCAAGAATTGTCTGTTTCATGCATAAAGCTACCATTTGCAACTTCGACTGCCAAGCACAAAACAGAAGTGGCGTCGTCTACGTGATTCTTTTCACGATTATATAGGCTTGTGATTTAATTATGCTAAAAACTTCATGTTTTTTCAAAAGCAAGTTATTTCAGCCTATATCAATTAAGTCGCTATCAATTATTGAATAGGTCTTAGATCGCATCTTTAAAAGACAGTGACTATGCCTTCGTTAAATCAGTTCAAATGATTATGTCAGTGTCAAAAAACGCGTCTTTTTGGCAAAATAGGCTAAAGATTTTAAAGTTTGCGGAATTAATTTGGTTTTCTTAAGCTTGGTTAGAAATCAAGGTTGGATAGCGTTATTACTAGGTGCTTCAGCGTAAGGTCGTAAGGCAGGTAAATAACGATTTTTGCGCATAATTAGTTTTGTTCTGCGCTCAGAACGTATCAAAGATTGCCGTAGTAATTTCTCAGTCACCATAAAAACCAAAACGTAATCAATACCTCGTCGCCCACTTTGCCAGATTTCTAAGTCTTCGGTCTTGGCAAGCTCGAGCA